>JACQUI010000372.1 GCA_016210395.1 Chloroflexota bacterium
GCATCAGCGGTGAGGGCATAGGCCTGGTTGGCCCCTGAGTTCACGGTAGTGACACCAGCCGGCGTGATGGTCCCGTTGGCCCCCGCGCTGGCGGTGATGGTGAAGGTGGTGACGGCAAACGTGGCCGATATGGTGTGGTTGGCCGTCACGTTGTTGAAGGTGTAGCTGGACACCGCGCCCACGGATGCGCCGTCCACCAGCACGTCTGCCACGTGGTAGCCCGCATCAGCGGTGAGGGCATAGGCCTGGTTGGCCCCTGAGTTCACGGTAGTGACACCAGCCGGCGTGATGGTCCCGTTGGCCCCCGCGCCGGCGGTGATGGTGAAGGACGAGGCTGCTACCGTGATCAGAAGGCTGGTGCCTGCGGCGTTGTCGCCGCTTGTGCCTCCATCGCCGTCTGCCGAGAGGCCCGCTCCGTACAGGGTGGCCGACCCTGATGCCGGCGCTTTCCAACTGAAGTTGAAACTCACCTTGCCGGCAGGGTCGGCGGCTTTTTCGGTGCTGTGGGTGACCTCGCCGTTTCGCAGCTTTGTTCCCTGGCCCGAAAGCGAGATCAGCGTGCCCAAGGTTGCTGAGACGTCCAGGCCGCCTAATACCTTTTGCCCGCCGCTGATCGTGAGCGTGTAGGTATTCGTAGAGCCGGGGGCCACGCTGGTCGGCCCGGTCAGGGTTACCGCGGGAGCGACCCCGCCGTCGTGACAGGACGTGCAAAAAGCCCCGCCGGTAGTCGCGGGGTTCCCTGAGTAGCCGGTGATCCCGCCTGGGTAGCCGAGCGCCGTTCCCGCTATCGTCATTGTTGCCAGCACGGAGAAGACAATGGCTATGGTTATGGCAACGATCATACTTCGACGCATTGAGACCCTCCTACGACTTGGGCATTACGATCGCTGCGTTCATGGCGCAGCGACAGTGTTCAGACCGGACCATTGAGAACTGAAGGATGAGAGATTCCTTGTCTGACGCGCCTGGTAGGCAGGCGCGTCAGACAAGGAAGACGCAACCATTGCTAGTGATTCATGAGGTGGCAACCTTCGCAGTAGGCGTGGTCGGGCGCGGGCTTGTTGATGACGCGGACGTCGGTCCCGCCGGAATGGCAGTCTACGCAGGTGGGCGCATCCCCTCCGCCATCGTGGTGAGGGAACAAGACGCCGCCTTGCAGGGTCGTCACCAGCCCCGTGTGGCACTGGGCGCACGCCACGGTGGTAATGGGGTTCTCGTGGCAGGCGGCGCAGGAAGACGGCACCACCACCTCCAACCCTGAAGCGTGAGCGATTGAGGTACGCTGCGGTGGGTGATCAAAAGGAACGGGGCCTTGGGCTAGAAGGGCAGTAAACACTGCGCTCGCTATGCCCAGGCCGGCGCACACCACGAGGAGAACCCGCAGCTTCCGGCGCAGTAGATGTAGCACCACCATTCGCCTCCTCCAAAATTCAAGTTACCTAGGACTGATGCAGCATTATTGCTGTGAGAATAGACCTCTCCTCCGCGATTGGGTCGCTACTCTTCGTCACGGAGAGGGACTAAGGGAGAGATCAAGACGTTTCGCAGCGCCAGGCGCACTGGCACGTTCCGCGAAACCCAAAGGATCCACCCTGCATGGCTGCTCGTCTTTCCATACCATGCAAGATTCAAGTACATTCTCGAACAGGCATGCGTTACAAGGCCATTTCAGGAAAGGCGAGAAGTATTACAATAGCGTTACGCGATTGGTGAGCCAGGAGGAGAACGTAGTGTGGTTAGCTCAGTTACGTGCAAGAAAAAGAGGCTTTGCGCAGGCCCCCTAAGTAGAATCCCGTGGCAGCGCGGCAGACAAGCACGTACTCAACGACAGAAGGGCGCTACCCCAGGAGGTATTTG
Source organism: Chloroflexota bacterium (assembly GCA_016210395.1). Classification (GTDB taxonomy): domain Bacteria; phylum Chloroflexota; class Dehalococcoidia; order Lucifugimonadales; family JACPCL1; genus JACPCL1. The sequence continues at coordinate 1,858 of JACQUI010000372.1, forward strand.
AGGATCGGGAACCGCTGCTCCCATGCACCCAAGAGGCCATCAATGCCATAGGTCACGCCCGAGCGGGTCGCGCCCAGGACGGCCAGGGCCAGGATGTAGATGACGTGCTGGCTGACCCAGCCGTCGGGCGGGGGCAGGTGTGTCAGATAGAGGGGGACGAAGATGCCGATCCCGGAAAGCGCGGCGAAGCGCACTGCTGCGCCAAAGATGAGCGCCATGCCGACGCCTAGCTCGCCCACAATGACAAGGGCATCCACGACTGGATTAAAGGCCATGGCGTGGAAGATGCCGGCGAAAGGACCTTGGGCGGCATCGGTGAGGAATTGGCCCGCGCTCCATCCATCTTCGGCGTACGCTTTCACCCAGCCGGCGTAGAACATGAACCAGCCCATGCCGATGCGCAGGCACAGCAGGCTTGCGCGGGTTGGCCCCAGCCTCCGCACTGCGGAGGCTGGGGCCAACAAAACGGCGAACCACCCCTCTCCTTTGCCGATGACTCTTCCTGCGTCGGGGGAACGGCGGGTGGCAGCGTGTTCATGAATGCCTCACATTGATGTGGGGACGCTGGCCGCGCGCTTGGGCTGGCGACAACGGTCCACTATGCGGCGGATTTGCTTGGTTACCGGTTGCCCGACCTTAACGCGCAAAGGCCCGGGCCTATTCAAACAGGGGATGGCAGCCCTCGCAGTACGCCACGTCGGCGACAGGTTTGTTGATGACGCGGACGTCGTCGCCGCCGTGGTGGGGGAACGGCATACCGCCCTGCAGGATACGCTCCATTTTGACGTGGCACTTGGTGCAGGTCACAGCCGTGAGAGGATGCTCGTGGCAAGCGGGGCAACTGGAAGGCGCCACAACATCGAGCCCTGCAGAGTGGGCTATGGCGGTCCGCTGCGGCCGGTGCTCAAAGGGGACAGGGCCCTGTGCAAGGAGAAGGGCGAGCACGCTCGCCACAGCGCCAGGCCAGCGCAGGCCATGAACAGGGGTTCAACCTCCGGCGCAGCAGGTCATGGGCCAACCCAGCGCCTCCTCATTTCTGCTCAACCTAGTGAGATTTATGGAATATTTCGGAGCAAGGCCATTCTACACCATCGGTGAGGTAGGAACAGCACGGGGCGTGGACTGCAGGATCATGCCCAGAGCAAAAGGAAAGGGGAGACCCGTATGGGTCTCCCCTTTCCTTTCTGTGGCGTTCAGGCTATGCCAGCACGTACCCGACTCCCGGATACGTGATGATGTACCGTGGGTTTGAAGGGTCTTTCTCCATCTTTTGGCGAAGGCGCCACAGCGTGACGCGCAGCATTTCATGCAGCCCGGAGTAGCCTGCGCCCCATACTTGCTCCAGCAGGTAGTCGTGAGTCAATACGGTTCCCGCGTTTGCAGCCAGGCAATGGAGCAAACGGTACTCCGTGGGCGACAGAGGCATCTCCAGGCCATCAATGGTCACTCTGCGGCGCAGCAGGTCAATCTCCAGGCCATCAACCTTAATCACCGTTTGCCCGTGGGGCGCCTCGTGTTGCTGGGCGCGCCGCAGCACAGCGCCCACCCGCGCCAGCATTTCAGGAGCGGAGAAGGGCTTGGCCAGATAGTCATCTGCGCCCAACTCCAGCCCCTTCACTTTGTCCTGCGCCGTGTTCTTTGCGGTGAGCATGATGATGCAGACACTATGGGTCACTTCACGGATGCGCTTGCACACCTCGAATCCGTCCATCCCTGGCAACATGATGTCCAGCATCACCAGGTCCGGCATTTGTTCAGCGATGAACGTAAGCGCCTCTTCCCCTGAGGCCACGCAGGCCACTGCATACCCTTTCGTTTCCAGGTTGAAACGGATGAGGCGCTGGTAGGCCGGTTCATCCTCCACCACGAGAATTCGAGATTCCGGGGCAGGGATGACGATGGCCCTCTCGATCTCACTGTTAGCTAGCTTTTGCTTCATAGGTTCCCTCTGCCAGCGGTACGGTAAAGGAGAAGGTGCAGCCGTACCTGGGTTTGTTCTCCACCCATATCTCTCCGCCGTGGGCATGTACGATGTCCCGGCAGATTGCCAGACCCAGGCCGAGGCCCCTGATCCCCTTCTGGCGGGCGACTTTCCCGCGGAAGAAAGGGTCGAAGATCTGGACCTGCTCGGCTTCCGGAATGCTCTCCCCGTAGTTGGACACGTTGATAAGGGCTTTCGCCTCTCCCCGTGTCATGGTAATTTCAATGGGCGTGCCCGGCTGGGCGTAGCGGACGGCGTTGTTCAGCAGGTTGTGCACTACCTGTTCCAACCGTGTTGGGTCTGCCTTGATAACAACGTCCTCTCCAGGCAGTTTCACCTTCAACGTGTGTCCGCCTGCCTCGGCGGTGCGCTGGGCTTTTGTCAGCACTTCGGCCATGAATCGCAAGGCGGACATAGGGCGCGGCTCAATGGAGATGCGGCCTGCCTGAAACCGCGACTCGTCAAGAAGGTCGTCAATCAAGCGTTCCAGCTTATGGGCTTCTGTCTCAATGATTTGCAGGAACTCCTTCCGGGTCTCGGGAGTCATAGTAATGTCATCTCGAAGAAGGGTGGAGGTAAACCCCTTGATGAACCCAAGCGGGGTCCGCAGCTCGTGAGAGACGCGTGACAACAGCTCCCACTTGGCTTGCACGGCTTTCTGCCTGACCTCCGTCTGGACCACCTCGTCAGGCAACTCTCCTGTCTCCACCGCCCTGGTGATGCTCTCACACAGCTCCGCCAGCCTGGGGCGCTCCTCGGGAGAGAAGCGTCCGCCTTTCTTGCGAGCGAGACACAACACGCCCATGGTCTTGCCGCTTCCCTTGATTGGAAGCACTGCGATTGCCCTGCTATTTGCCGAGCTGCACAGGGTGTGCAGACCGGGGTACGACTTCGGGTCAAGAAAAATCGCAGCGCCATCCAGCGCAGCAGCCGCGCACGTGCATGCGAATGCGCCTTCCCCCTTTGCCCTGCACTCGAACGCGGGCTGCGTGTCGTCGAGGGCTACCACCAAGGAAAGCTTGCCCGCGCTGTTGGTCAGCCAAAGCCGAGCAGCCTCCGCCCCAATCTCCGCCAGGCGCAACTCCAGCAGGCGGGACAGCCATTGCTCCAGCCAGGCGGAGGGCCGCCTGGCGCCTTTCTCGATCGCTGAAAACTGTCCGGCGAGCCCGCTGGGCTCGGGACCGAGCGCAACATATTTTTGTACGTGCCGCCCCCTGTCTTTCTGCCTTGGGGTCGCTTCCGAATCATGCGGAATGGGGGCTGCTCCGCCGGCCGGATGCGCCTGGGTATCCTTGAGCGCCATTTCTCCCCTCCCATAACCCCTTGCACTTCCGGGCCGCTACATGATTGAGCAAACCTCTCATCGAATGATCCCAGGCGCATCCGAACGGAAGCGCTCAATGCCACCACAAAGAGCTAGCCCCAGTGCCGGCTGGGACTAGCTCTTTGCTACGGACCTTGGGGGCTTTCCCCCACACCAATGCTTTCCGATCCCCTCTGCCACTCTCCTAAGATTCTCTCCCCTGCGTTTCGTCAATGTTTCGAAGAGCGGGATTGGCCTTTACTGGCCTAGCTGCTCCCGCGATTCCTTCCAGAGCGGTCGTCATCGTCCTCGTCGTCCCTGCCGCGATTGCTGCCGCTATCGTCCCGCATCCCATCGCGGCCACTATTGTCCTCGTCCTGCCGCTCGTCCCTCACCTCGATCTCAACCACTGAACCATCGGGACTGATCTTCACCTCCACCCGGTCGCCAATCCGAAGGTCGGCAACAGTCCCTGGCATGTCGTCGTCCCTCAGCTCCACCACTGTGCTCGTGGCGACCTGAATAATAGCCGCGCGGCCACCCTCCGCCTCTACCAGGATGACCTGGCCTTCCACTCCGGAGATGACTCCCTTGATCTCGTCTTCATCATCCACTTCCACCTCAAAGGCATTCATGCTCCGAGGGTCGAACTCCACCTCCACCTGGACGCCCACGCGCAAGGCAGCCGGTGTGATGGGCATTATGCCATCCTCGTGCTGAATGCGAGTGTCTCCAGTCACCTGGAGGGTGACCGCGCGGCCGATTGCTGTTTCCACGGTGACCTTACTGCCTTCGACCTTGGTTATGACCCCTCTGACCTTCGCCTCATCCTCCGCGTCCTCCACCTCCAACTCAAAGGCGGTCAACGCCGTGGGGTCGAACTTCACCTCCACCCGATCACCCACCCGCAGATCGTTCACCGTGGCGGTAACATCATCGTCTTCCAGCTCCACGACTGTGGACCCTGTGGCCAGCACAACAACTGTCTTGCCGCCGCTGGTCTCCACAGTCACTTCGCCGTTGTTAATGTGCGAGATAACGCCCTTGACCTCGGCCCTGTCCCGCCCCCGCATCTCGGCGTCATCGTCATCTTCTCTGTCATCCCTGCCGGGGCCGCGCCCTCTGCGACCATTCTCTCTGTCTTCGTCGTCCCTCAGCTCTATTTTCAGGGCGGCCCGGCTCTCAAGATTGAGATGGACCTCCACCTCGTCCCCCACCTGCAAGTCCACAAGCGTTGCCGGGATGTCGTCGTCTTCGAGCTCTATCCGGGTCGCCTCAGTTGCCAGGACGGTTACGGTGCGCCCGCTGGCCGTTGTCAGAGTCACCTCATTGCCTTTAACCACCGTCACCGTACCCTTGACCTCCGCGCTGCGGACCACCTCCACCACGCCTTTCCTGCTGACCTCGACCTCTATTTCGCTGCCCGCTTCCAGTACCTCTAAGCTGCCGTTGGAGTCTTCCATTTTGAAGTCCAGGTGGACTGTCCTGCCGTCCTTGGTAACCAAGCTCATCTCACCCTGAGCGGAGTCCACATTCTGTAAGATCCCCTGGAGCACCTCTTGCTCTGACGGCGTGCAGGCCGTCATTGCCACAATCCCCAGGGACACCATCAAACCCAAGGCCTTCGTTCTCCCCCATCTCTTCATACCCCACCATCCTTCCCTTCTCACATCTCTATCAGCATTTCTGCTTCTTTCAATGTGTATAACGGGGCTGTAATGGGTTTGTTACAGGGTGGAGTACGGGCTGGCGCTTAACCTCACCCTGTCCTCTTCCTTAAGGATGGAGCGAGCCTACGACCCCTCCGGGGATCAAAGAAGGGTGCGGAGGACCAGGGAGCATGCCATGCCTGCTGGAAAGGCGGCGCGGGCGTGATGCTCCTCCTTCCCCCTGCGGCGGCAGGCCTTCCGGCGCAGCGCAGCCGGACTAGGCATAGATCGACGACGATGGCGGCGCAGGCGCCGTCAGCCACATTCTGCACTAGCATGGCGGTCTCGGCCAGCGTAGCAGCCAGTACACAGCGTCGAGGAGGAAGCGCAGGCGCTGCCCTGCGGCCAACGGAGGGCAGCATAGTCAGCAGGGCCCTTTCGGGCCTTCACCACAGGGAGGGGGATATGTTGGTGGGCATGGTCACCATGCCCGTCGCCAGGTCTTCTCGGTACACCTCATTCCAGAGGTGTTGCACGGGCGCCACCAGCTCGGGGCATAACCGTTGGTAGTTCGTAGGGGCGTGGTTTTCGCGCCCGTGCGTGGTGGGACGAGGGCAGGGAGACCTGCCCCTACGAGTTCACGCGGCCGTATCTCGCCTCCGTGGGCACAAAAAGAGCTTGCTCTCTCGTCCGAGGGGGCAAGCTCTTTGCGGGAGTAGAAGGGACGGGGCTCTGGGAGGTCTACTGCTTGACCTCTACCACAGCGCCGGTGAACGTATCAAACTTCACTTCGATCTTCTGGCCGGTCTGGAAGCCGGCAAAGGGCTGGGAGGTGAACGTCTTGTACAGCGTCTTCGGCGTGATGTACCCCACGTAGACTTTGCCAAGAGCGTCCTCAAACTGGATGACGTCTCCCTCGCGCAGGGTCAGAACGCCTTTCACGGTCACGATGTGCAATGGATTCGACGTCCCCGACGTCGCCCCGGGTTGCGCCACGGTTGTCTCCCTGGAGGTCGCAGCCACCTGCGTTTCCTGCACCGACACGATGGTTGTGCTTGAAGGCTCAGCGCCCGCAGGGGCGGTTGAGCTTGCGACAGGGATCGTCTCGCTGCTCTGGGCAGCCCCAGCCTCAACCTCTTCACGCTCCTCAACCTCTATCTTATGGGCCTCTCCCGACACCGAATCGAATTTGACCTCAACCTCATCGCCAATCTGAAAGCCCGCCTCGCTGTCGGAATCCTCATCCCACTTCACCTCGGTGGCATCGGTCACGCGAATCGTGTGTCGCTCCCCGTCGTCTTCAACCGTGATCAGCGGGCCGTCAATGGCGATGATGACACCTTCGATTTTGACTTCTTCTTCTTCGTCTTCGTCGTTCTCCTCCTGTGACTCCGAACCAGACCCGGAGCCCGAGCTTCCACCCGTCTGCGAAGACGAGGAGCCGCTTTGTCCCTCTCCGCTCCCCGAGGTTGAACCGCTGCCTTCGCCTGGTTTCGATGGCCCTTCGCTGCTACCCTGGCCGCCGCCGGCCTGCTCTCCGCCGCCGCTTCCCCCCCTGCCTTCAGGCGTGGGTGTGGGCGTCGGGGTCTTAACGTCATCCTTGTCAGGGGCATCCACCTCTATTCGCGCCGCAATGCCAGTGGCTGGGTCGAACTTCACGTCCACGACCTGGCCAGTCTTGAGCTCAACAGGCGTCTTGTTGTCGTCATCTTCGTGCCTGATGCGGACGTCGGGCGCGAGCTGAAGGTCGAAGGTGGAACCGTCCTCTGCCGTGACGGTCACCGTCCCAGGCCCAACCTGCGTGATGCGGCCTGTGATCTTCCGCTCTTCGACATCCTTCTTCTCTTCTTCCTTGCCTTCGCTCCTGGCCAGGGGCGGCTGTGGAGGAAGTGGAGGAATAGGGGGCGTCCGTATCTGGGATGCGGGTTGTGGAGCGGATAGCTTCATCTCCAGGGCTAGGAACTGCCCGTTGTCCAGGAACCGCCCCTTGAGATTGGCCACTGCGCCGGCCACAACAGACCCTTCGATGTCTGCTTCAGGCGCCAGAACGACAGCTGTGCCGCCTATCGTCAGCGGGCCGACGCCGCTCACCACGCCCTGGAGCTTGCTTTCTGCTCTGACGCGCTCCGCCTCTATCTTCGAAGCTGCAATGCTGCCATCGGCCAGAAGGGTACCCTTCACACGGGCCTTGAGCCCAGCGATGAGCGCGCCTTTGACCTCGGTATCCCAGGAGACGGTCACCATATGGCCGGCGATCATCAGCGGGTCCAGCGACGATATCGCGCCCTGCAGGTCAATCGTCGGCGTTGCCTGCTGCTCCTTGACCTCGACCTTCGAAGCGAGCAGCCGCCCATCGCCCAAGATAACGCCCTTCACCTTCGCCACACCGCTCAGCACCAACGTCCCTTCCACCTTCGCATCCGGGGCGACGGCCACTTCGACGCTGCCGATACGCAATGGGCTGAGGTCTGAGATGGGGCCGACGATCTCTGCTTCCCGCATCCTGGCGATGGGCTCGACGGTCGAAAGATGGGACGAGTCTTCCGACAGGGCTGAGGCAATGACATGCCCCCTGCGGAGGTACATCTCGACCTCTGACAGGCTTGACTGGCTCTCCGACGCCTCCAGGGTTTGAGCAACTGTTGCTTGCCGCTCTCCCAACTCGCGGGCGGAGTCCTGCAAGATTGATTGCGCGCGCTCCTCCGGGAGCCTTTGCGCCAAGCCGATGGCAGAGTCCAGGTGATGGGCGACGGCAAGGGCCGCTTCCTGGTCGCTCTTGCCTTGTCTGGAAAGGGTCACCACTTCGTCCGCGCGCCGTTCAGCCAGCGAAATGTGGTAGCGGGCCTTGGACTCGGGGCTCACCTTGGTCAGCATCACGCCCCGCTCGGAGGCGAGCTTGACAGAATAGAGGGTCGCGCCAGGGAGGCTCCCCTGCGAAGCGTAGGTCACACCGGTGCCTCCCACCAGGACGGCTACCAGCAGCGCCGCGACTGTGGCGCGGGCGCTCATGAACAGGCTGAGCCTTGGCGATGGCCTGAAGAGACCGCTGAGGACTTCGGCCCAGCGTGACCGGGAAGGCTGGCGGGCTATCTCAGCCTGGAGCGCCATCCTTGCACGGAGACGAAACTCAGGCGAGGGCTGCGGCGCCGGCGTGGAAGGCAGGCGTAAAGCCAGGCGTAGCAGCGGTTCTAGCTGCTCGCGCTCGTTGGGATAGCCTTCAAGCGCCTGTTCCAGACTGGCGCGGCCACTCTGGACTGCCTCCAGGCACTCTGCAAAGGCTTGTTCTTTCTGGCGCTGAACGTTCACCACGTCTGCCCCACCTCTCCGATCATCTGGCGTAGCCGTTGGAGTGCCCGGAACTGAATGACGCGCACGGCAGCCTGGCTTTTCCCCACGGCGGCCGCCACGTCGTTATGTTCAAGGCCGTCAACGAAACGGAGCGTGAGCACCAACTGCTGCTCGTCGGATAATCTCGTAAGCATCTTCTGAAGTACTGTCCGGTCTAAGATTGCATCCACTTCGTCATCGTGCGACAAGCTGGCGCTGCCGATCGCCTCATCAAGCTGCACGTGCTCTCCCTTCCCATTCTTTCTGTAGTAGTCCACGATAAGGTTATGAGCAATCGTGTAGAGCCACGCCAGAAAAGGTTTCTCCGTCAGCTTGTACTTTCCAATCGAGCGCCAGGCCCGGAGGAACACCTCTTGCGTGATATCCTCCGCGTCAGCTACGGAATTGACCCTGAACGTGACGTGCCTGAATACGCGCTCTACGTGCATATCGTAGAGTTCGGTAAAGGCGCTTCCATTCCCCCGCACGGCCTGGAGCACCAGCGCCTCTTCCGCAGGCAGGCTCTTGTTCTCTGTCAAGTTCCATTCACCTTGTATAACGTGAGAACCACCATACCGTTACAGGCCGCTTTGACTACGGGCAGCACGTATATCTCCGTAGCTTGCTGCCCGAAGCAAAGTTGGGCCGCCCACGCGTCCCTCCACCCCAAGGGAAGGCGCTCCATCTCAGATGGAGATGGGCAACGCTTAACGAAGGACAGTCCGACAAGCGCCAAAGCACAATCTTCCTCCGGCGCAAGAGCGGCAGACGTTATTTGACTATGGGTTGCGCAAGTATCCAAAGGCTGCTCACCGTGTATCCGACCATCAATAGCAACATGGGGTACTGGCTCCGAAGCGCCTGCCTGTGGCCCTGGAACAAGCGAAGCGCCGCCACGTGGGCAAGGTACACGGAGATGATGTGGCCCAGCACAATGGCCCCCACAGAGAAATACCAGAGCACCTTCGTGGTGATAAAGGTCCCAGTGACGGCGTAGCCGGCGGTCCCAAACAGGTCCCATCCAAAGCCATAGGGATCGGACGCCAGTGGAATGATGCGCAGCCCCTGGAAAACCAGGACGCCCAGGAAGTGGGACAAGTGGTACGCCAGAGCGATGGGGATCAGCGAGTAGACAAAGCCTTTTGCCGCCACCCCCACAGAACGGCCCTCCCCCGCAAAAGCGCCGATAAGATAAGCAAAACCAAGGTACGCCAGAGTGAACATCCCAGGCAAGACCGCCAGGCCCAGCGTCTGCACAAGCAGCGCGTCTGCGCTTCCCGTGACGGAAAGCAGGTCGCCTGCTTTTCCGGCGGCTGCGCTCCACACCGGCGTGGCCGAAAGCCCATCGAAGCTCACCGTCGCCAGCATTAGCAGCACGAAGACGACCCTGTCCCAGCCTACACGCTCACCTCTTGCCAGGGAAAGCGCAAAGGGCCGCAGGTTGAACTGGCGCGCAGGCTCCAGAAGGAGCAGCCCTTTGCCTCTCGGCCCTCTTCTCGAAGGCGCAAGCCGGCGGCTCTTCTCCTCAACTGCTACGCTGCGTTCCCAGCAGGAGGAGCAGTTGACGCATTCGGACTCTTCCCGGCAGTCCAACGGGCACGCGTCACAGACAGCCCGGTCCGTGACCCGTAGCTCTGTAGGGGCGAAACGGGCGAGGAACCCATAGAACACGTTGAACGCCTCACCGTAGTGCAGCCACACCTGCTTGCCAAAGACCAGCATGCCTGTCCAGGTGATGAGCGAGTACGCCAGCGCCATGCGCGTGATCTGCAGAGGCGTGGCCGCAAAGGGAGACACGTTCTCCACCCAGGCAAAGGCAAGAAAGAGCGCGACCGCGGGCCAAACGCCGGCCTTTCGCGGATACTGCAGGCCTACCGAGAGGGGGCCTCTGCCCCGCATGAAAAGCGCCTCCAGGCCTTCGTAGATTGCTTTCCAGGGGTTCAGGACGGCCCAGAGGTTCCCCACGAACGGGGTCAGAAAGGCCAGGCCGATCCACCAGAGTATCCACACGAAGGTGGGCGCGAAGTTGCGAGCAGGGTTCTGGTCGCCGAAGACCCCCGTAGAGACGACCAGGGCCAGGAGGGAGACCGAGAGCGCCCTGGCGGCCCGCACTGTCCAGCGGTTTGCCAGGGTGAGGCGGAACCACCTGAGCCGCAGCAGGTCGTAGCGGGGGTACGCCGAGCTCAAGCGCGAAGGCCTGACGAACAGGCTGACGATGACGAAGGAGAGGGCCACCGCCGCGGCGGCAGCCGCCAGCGAGAGTCCCACCGGCAGCGGCGACTCCAGGCGGCCGCCGAATCCATGGGCATACGCCGGCGTCGCCAACAAGGCCAGCCCCACTGCAATGACAATAAGCAACCGTCTCACGTTCGGCTCCCTTCCGCGAGTTTCTTCCTATTAGTAATAGCAGAAGGAAGGCGCGACGCCACGCTGGTTGGTTCTAGACGACAGTACCTAAGACGCGGGGGCCGATGCGGCAGGGACCGTTTGATTGTGCTGCCGCCGACTGATTGTATTCTGTTTTTCGCCTGTCTCCTGGGTTTGGCGATAGGGTAGGGCAGATAGGACGCGCTCTGATTGTTCTCCAGCGGTGGACAGAGAGACGCACGGCGCGTTCGGGATGCCGGACACGGCGCCGCCCACGGGCCCAGGATAGGCGCTGGGGAGGGGTACGAGCAAGAAGCGGGTGACGGCCGGCGCTCCGGCCTCACGGATGGCGGGCGCCGTGAGGGCCTGCGCCTAACCAGGGCATTGGGAAGTTGGCGGCGCCTGACCACACCGCTCGGATCCATCATGCGACGCCCTTTCCTTCTCCTTGTGAAGGAATGTGGGCGCTGTTCCCGCTTTCTGATACAGTTCCGCTTTACAGGCGGGTGAGAGATGTTCAAAATGCTTATTACTGCATCAATCGTGAAAAGCCAGGAGGTGACCAATGGTACAGCAGGTGACGGCCTCCCGCGTTGACCGCGAACACCTGAGGGAGCAGATCCAGGCCAAGTACACCGATGTGGCGCAGGAGCCTGAGAAAGGGTTCCACTTTCACACCGGCAGGCCCCTGGCCGGAATGCTCGGCTACGTCGGTGAGGACATAGATTCCCTTCCCCAAGGCGCCGTGGACTCCTTTGCGGGTACGGGCAATCCCTTCTCTATGGGACGGCTGCGCCGGGGAGAAACGGTCCTGGACATCGGCTGCGGCGCGGGCTTTGACGCGCTCCTGGCGGCCCGGCAGGTGGGCGCCGCCGGGCGGGTCATCGCCGTGGACATGACGCCGGCCATGCTGGCCAAGGCCCGCGCGGGCGCGGCGGCTCTTGGCCTGGCGAATGTGGATGCAAGGCACGGCTACGCTGAAAAGCTGCCCGTGGAAGACGCCTCAGTAGACGTGGTAATCAGCAACGGCGTCATCAACTTGTGCCCGGACAAGGTGGGAGTGATACAGGAGATGTACCGCGTGCTGAAGCCGGGGGGGCGCTTCCAGATCGGCGACATTGTCGTGCACAAGGAGGTCCCCCAGGACGCCAAAGACGACATCAACCTGTGGTCAGGCTGAATCGCCGGCGCTCTGCTGGAAGCAGAGTGGCGCTGGGTCCTGGCTCACGTTGGCTTCAAAGAGATCCGCTGGGGGCGGGAGACCGATGTCTTCTCCGGCTCCAAGCATGAGTCGGACGCCAAGGACTTTGAGACACGTGGGGTTACCTTAGC
>JACQUI010000367.1 GCA_016210395.1 Chloroflexota bacterium
CACCAGGTCAAGGAACGCGGAAGGGTCGTCCGTCTCGAACGCCACCACGAACTCCTGGTCGTCCAGCCCAAAGGAGTACGAGGTGTTGATGCGCACGTTGGGGTACTTGTGGCCGATCTCGAAGTGCACGTGCATCATGGCCTGGCGCTCCTCGAAGGGCAGGGCGTACCAGGCCCGGGTCTTCAGGAAGGGATAGACGATCAGGTAGGGCGCTTCCCCAGGCTTGACGGTGAAGCGGCCGCCGCCTTCCTGGACAAGGTGTGGGCCGTCGTCCGTGTAGGGCGAACGCCTGGTCAATGACAGGTAGGAGTAGGGGCGCTCCAGGTATGGCCCGATGCGCGTGTGGTTCAGCAGCGACTCGAACTGCTGGTGCGCCTCCAGGCTGTGGCTGACGTTCCACAGAAGCAGGTCGGTGTCCGCCCGCATGCCCACCAGCGAGTAGGGGCGCACCTGCATGTGCGTGCACGCCTCCTCCACCACGGCCGCGACCTCCTCCTTGCCGGCCTCTCGTTCCGCTTCAGGCAGGCCCTTCCACGCCGGGGCCAGTCTGTAGAACCCGTACTTGTAAACCAGCCTTCGCAGCTTGCGCTCTGAGGTCATTGCGCCCCTTTCCAGCATTCCTTGAAGTAATGATAGTGAACCAAAGGATAGGGCGCAATCATCTACGTTCTAGCATTCAAGTCGAGGGACGCCATTTGTGCCGAAAGAGGCAAGGTGGTAGGCTCTCATTCAAAAAGTGATCACGAGTCGAAAGGGGTGCACGATGCCCATACCCGAGTATGACATAGCCGGTCGAAAAGTCCTTCTTGTTGGCGCCGCGCGGGGAATAGGGAAGGGCATCGCCCTTGTCCTGGCCGAGGCAGGGGCCGAGGTAGCCATCGCGTCCTTGAATCTGAAGAGCGCGACCGCCGCCGCCACCGAAATCCTCTCCTTCGGCGGCAAGGCATCTGCCTTCGCTGCCGACGCCACCAAGACCGCCGACATGCAACTCCTTGCCCAAAAGGTAGCCGACTCCTTCGGCCCCATTGACGTGCTGGTCAATTGCGTCGGCGACGCCATCGGCAAGCCGGTGGCGGTCCGCCCTGGCCAAAATGAGCAAGCCATGACCGAGCAGGAGTGGCGTTTCATCCTTGACGTAAACCTGACCCAGGCCTTCACCGGCTGCAAAGCCTTTGGCCCGCATTTCATGAACCGGCGTAGTGGTTCGGTGATCAACGTGTCAGGCATTGCCGCCTTCCGCGCCGGCGCCGCCCGTTCGGCCTACGCAGCCGCAAAGGCGGGGGTCGTCCAGTTCACCGAGGCCATTGCCCTGGAGTGGGCGCCATACGGCGTCCGCGTCAACTCCATCGCGCCTGGCTCCTTCCCAGACCCGGCCCAGATCCCACCGGACGATTTTCGCCAGCGTGAGACCCAGGCCGCCGGTAGAGTCCCCCTGGGCAGGGTAGGGCAACTGCGCGAGGTCGGCCTCCTGGCCCTCTATCTGGCCTCCGACGCCTCTTCCTACGTCACCGGCCAGACCTGGTGTATTGACGGGGGCGTGAGCATCGCATAGTGGAGGCGTGGCAGGCGGAAAACGTACGTAGGGGCGACTTGCCGAGTCGCCCCTACGTCCACGGCGCATCCCCTTTGATCTACCGCGCCGCCAGCGACACCCCCTTGAAGTCCGCCATGCCGAACGGCGAGAACACCAGGCCCTTCACGTAGGGCTTCACCAGAGAGTAGTCGCGGCCAAAGTACAGCGGTATGGCTGCGGCGTCCTGCACCATCAGCGCTTCCGCCTTCTGGTAGAGCTCGATGCGCTTTGATGCCAGAGGCTCAACCCGCGCCTGGTCCAGGAGGGCGTCCACCTCTGGGTTGCTGTACTTGCCAACGTTGTTCTTGGCCCCTCCGTGGAACAGCACGTCCAGGAAGTTATGGGCATCCGGGTAGTCCGCAAGCCAGCCATAGTCGAAGATGTTGTCCACCGCCTGCTCCAGGACGTAGAAGTACAGGTTGGGGTCCATCAAGCGGACCTTTACGTCCACGCCCAGGTTTGCCCGCCATTGGTCCAGCATCCCCGTCACAATGGAAGACGGTTCCGTTGCGCCGGAGGTCGTGTAAATCACGTCGGGGAGGCCCTGCGCCCCTTTGTACGAGGACTGGGCCAGGAGGTCCTTGGCCTGCGCCGGATCAAAGGGAATTGGCGGGATGGAGCTATTGTAGCCGGGCAGGCCTGGGGGCATAAGGCCGTGGGCCACCGTCTGGGACTCGCCGAAGATGCCTTTGACCAGCTTTTCCCGGTCTATGGCCATGAGGAACGCGCGGCGCACCAGAGGGTCGTCGAAGGGAGGCTTGTCTGCGGCAAGACCAACGTAGAAGATGCTCAGCTCCGGCGTCTCCACCAGGTCTTTCGACAGCGGATTGGTGACGTCTTTGATGGTGGGCAGCTCATTGGCGAACACCTGCGCCATGTCAATCTCGCCGGTCTGGTACATGAGGCTTGGGACGCCTCCGTACATGCGGAACACCAGGTGGGGTGTCGCAGGCGCGCCGGCATAGTAGTCCTGGTTGGCGTCCAGGACCATGATATTGCGAATCTCCCACTTGTTCATCTTGAAGGGGCCTGTGCCGTTGGGCTTCAGCCACCAGGGCAACGGCGCGCCAATCGCGGCCTCGATGTTCTTCTGATCAACCAGGAAAGCAACGGGGTGAGACAGCTTTGCCAGGAAGTACGCCTTGGGCGCGTCTATGGTCACCTTCAGCGTGGACTCGTTGATGACCTCCACGCCGGTGATCTCTTTCGCCTTGCCCGCGATAACCGTCGTGGCGCCAACGATGTCATCCAGGTAGGTGCCAACGGTAGGCGACCGTGACCCCAGGCCGGCGGCGCGCTCCCAGGAGTATTTCACGTCCTGCGCGGCCACCTTCCGGCCGTCATGGAACTTGGCGTTGTCGCGGATGGTGAATGTGTAGACCGTGCCGTCGCCGGACACGGCCCACTCCTTTGCCACCTCCGGCTTGAGGACAAGGTCCGGCCCAAAGGACACCAGGCCGCTGTACAACTGCATGATGTACTGGATGGACTGGCTCTCCTGGCCGATAGCGGGGTCGAGGGTCAGCGGGCCTTCGTCAAAGTAGAGCGTCAGCGCCTGGCTGCGTGGAATGCCCAGCGGCGTCGGCTCCTGCGGGTGGAGGCTGGAGAACGCGGCCTGGATATCTCCCATGTTGGCCTGGAAGATGTCCTGCGGGGCTTCCAGCAGCATGAGGTAGCTCTTGCTCCCGTGGACCGTCGTTTGCATCAGGCCCTGGCTGAGCCCCTTTGCCGTGCGCCACTGGAACCCAATCTGGAAGGCGGCCTCTCCGCCAGCTAGCTTAACCTCTCGCTCCTCGATGGTGCGAAAACCCTCCCGGCTGACAAACTGCGGCAGCAAGAAGTCTGCAATCGAGTCCGCGGAAACCAACTCAGCGTTGTAGAGCAGCGACACGAGTCCCTGAACAGGCGTGTCAGTAGTTGCCGCGCCCGGCACTGTAATGAATGCTAGCTGCGGCGGGTTGCCGGTGTTTGCTTCCACCTCCCACCCGGGGGGGTGGCGCAACGAAAAGCCAAAGGTCTCGTCCGTGTACGAGACAAACGTCTCCGGCACCGTGACCGCTGCCGCGACAGACGTTGGAGTAGGCGCAGGGGGCGTTGCCGTTGGCGTCGGTGTCGGCGAGGGCGTCGGACTGGGTGTGGGTGAAGGCGTAGCGGTGGGAGTGGGTGTAGGGGGCACAGGAGTTGCCGTGGCCGTGGCAGTCGGGGTGGGCTCGGGCGTTGGCGTCGGCGCCGGCGTGGTGCAGGCGGCTGCCAGCAGACTACCGGCCGCCAGCAGTGCAAACAAGCGTGCGGTCTTCAACGTATCCTCCTGGTGTTCCTGTAGGGGATAGCAGGTGTGAAAACTGTCAATGTAGCTAGAATAGCAGAAGGTTGGCCCCCAGCATAGGTAACGGCAGTCCTGTCGGGGTCTTTCGGTCCTTCCGCGCCTGCGGGAACGACATTGTGCAGGGGCGAGGTCACCTCGCCCACGTCTGGTTGGCTCCTTGATGCCGCCCTTCAGGTGCGGCGTCAAGGAGGAACGCCTGATGACCCTGGGCGCACGCCGGCAACGTTGGACATACGCCCATTGCACAGGTATGCTATAGGAACGTTTGATAGCGTAGGGCTGTCACCCTCGATGCAACCTGTCGCGGATCATCCCAAGAGCTTGCTCCGGTTGTGGAGAAAAAGGTACCCAACATGCGCGTGAAGACATCCCTGGTGTATGTGTTGGTTCTCTGCCTGGCCGTGGCCCTGTTGCCCCTATCGGTGGCTTCAGCGGGAGATGGGGATGAAGGCGGCGATGTCGCACGGCTCAAGATAGGCGAGCTGGCTTCCCCAACCAAGGACTTCAGCAAGATGCTCTCCGGCCGCAACTGGCTCATCACCAGCGGCCTGGACCCCGTTCTGGGAATCGGCTTGGGGGACGTGAAGGAAGCGCCTGCCGGCTCCAGAGGACTGTCCCCGGCGCAACAGGCCGGCGGCGGAGGCGCTGCCCTCGTGCCGTACCGCGACCCTTCCGCCAGGTTCAGCCGCAACGTGCTCATACCCACCGACTACACCTCTTCGCCGTTCCAGACCGAGCCCAGCATTGCGGTGGACCCCAAAGACCCGGACCACCTGCTGGTAGGGCTTATTGACTATAACTTCCCCAATATGGTGTCCTACGTCAGCATAGACGGCGGCGCTTCCTGGCAGGGGCCGAACCTTGTCCGCTACCCGCGCAAGGACCTGGCTTCCGCCGGCGACCCCATCGTCACCTTTGACAGCAAGGGAAACGCCTACTACGCCTTCATCTCCCTGGATATCGAGGAGTTCACGGTCGGCCCGATCGCTAGCTCCGCCGTCGTCTCAGCTATCTCCGTCTCCCGTTCCACTGACGGCGGGGTTACCTGGGAGGACTCCATCCAGGCCAGCCGCAGCACGGTCGAGACCGCCGTGTTGCCCAGTCCAGATGGCCGGCCGCGAGGCGAGATTCTCTTCGGCTTCCTCGACAAGCCTTGGATGGCCGTGGGTCCCAATCCCAAGGACCCCACAAAGGACGTTCTCTACGTCGCCTACACTAATTTTGTCGAGGGCGCAAACATCTGCTGGATAGAGGAGCTGCCCTTCCTGTGCGCCCCATCGCTGGAGACGGTCATCCAGTTCGTGCGGTCGGAAGATGGTGGTGTGACCTGGAGCAGTCCCATCGAGATCAGCCCTCGGGCGCAGTACACCATCCTTTTCAACCCCGTTGGCGTCGAGCAGCCCCAGCAGTCGCCTGACGGCCAGGTTGCCGGAGGCCAGGTGAGGCAGATCGTGCAGGGGCCGGACGTTGCCATTGGGCCTGGGGGCGAGGTGTACGTGGCCTGGGTGGACACCACCGAAGACGATTCCTTCGAAGGCCTGGCTGAAATATACGTTCGCCGCTCTGATGATGCCGGGGCCACGTTCCAGCCCAGGCGGCTCGTGAGCAACTTCCAGGAGCTGAAGTTCCGCTCCCGCACCAACAGCTTCCGCTCGTGGGCATCCATGTTCCCCAAGCTGGCTGTCGGGCCTGAAGGCAACGTCTACGTAGCGTGGGTTGCCGTGCCCACGGACGATCCCGAAGACGACGGCGACGTCTATGTATCCGTCTCTACCAACAAGGGCCAGACCTGGAGCCGCCGCCTGCGCGTCAACGACGACCAGTTTACCTCATTCCAGTTCTTCCCAGAGGTGTCCACCGATCCCAAAGGCAACGTCCACATGATGTGGGGCGACTTCCGGGACGACCCCAAGGGTGTCAGCTTCCATATCTACTACGCTACCTCTGAGGACCAGGGCAAGACCTGGAGCATCAACAGCCGCGTGACCGACTTCCCCACGAACCCCAACCGGGCGTTTCCGCAAGGGAGGTTTATCGGCGACTACTTCGGCATCCAGGCCACCAGCGACGAGGTCTACATGGTGTGGGCCGATGGCCGTCTGGGCGAGTTCGGCCCAACGAACCAGAAGATCGCCTTTGCGCGCAAGAAGTTCATGCCCAATCCCTCTGTGTTCATTTCCCCGCCGTCCGGCCCTGCGGGGCGGGACATTACCGTGCAGGGGTTCAACTTCCAGCCGGCGCGGGACATCTTCATCGAAGTAGCGGGCGTCATCGTCTCAACCGCGCGAACGCAGGAAAGCGGCCGCTTCAGCACCCAGATCTTCGTGCCCATATCCGGAAGGGGCGCACACTCCGTGCGGGTCATCGAAGAGTCGGGCAACGTCGCCAGCACCTCCTACTTCATGGACTTCGGCTTTGACACCATCAAAGACACCACGACCAAGCTGGACCAGGTGGCGTCGCAGATGGAGGCGTTGCAGTCCGCTGCTGCAGCGCCGGACACGGCAGTCATGGCCGACCTGCAGAAAATCAAAGATGAGCTGGCGCTGGTCAAAGCTGCCGCCGAGAAGGAAACGCCGAAGGCGTCCAACACAGGGCTAATCGTCGGCCTGGCGGCGTTCCTGTTGCTGCCGCTGGCGCTGATGTTCGTGGTCGTGATCGTGATGTTGCGCCGGCGCACAGCGGCTGTGGCCGTTCCCGTGACGGCCAATCCAGGCGGCCCATCTGGGACGCCGCCTCCACCATCGCCAGGATAGAGTGGTGGGCTGTCTGGCATCAGGCGAAGGCCAGTCGGTTGACGATTCGTGTTCCCGTTCGCGCGAGGGCGAACATGCGGAGGTAGGGTGCTGTCATGAGTTGGCAAGACCGGATTGCAGTAGACCCGTTGGTCCGCAGCGGGAAACCGCACATCAAGGGGACGCGAATTACCGTGTACGACGTCCTTGAGTATCTCGCAGGAGGCATGAGTGAAGCGGAGATACTCTCCGATTTCCCAGACTTGACTCCAGATGATATCCGCGCGTGCCTCGCGTTTGCCGCAGCGCGTGAACGCCGCGTATCGAATTCCCTGGCGTGAAGAGGTCGCTCCAAGGGTGCCTGAATCGTAGGTACCCTGGTCCGAATCCTGTCCAGGTTAACCAAGAGGGAGTAGGGGCGAGTCGCCGACTCGCCCCTACATAGTGGGCGCGCGCAGCGCCCCGAACAGCACTGCGCCGAGTGCGGCGCTTTTCATTGCATGGTGCGAGGGAGGCACGTAAGCCCTATGAGCAATCGCCTGAGATTCACGGTCGTCATGCTGGTCATCATGGGGGGCCTGCTTGTCGTCCCCGCCTTCCTCTCCGCCGCCGACTACACCCCTCCCCACCAGAAGCCGGGGCCGGCCTCTGACCGCATCCGCTTCCAGTCCTTCAACGTTGACCTTGCCGGCGAGCGCCTGAAGGCCGGCGACATGGACATGTACTTCTTCAGCCTGAAGACCGCGGAGGCGCAGCGCCTGCGCAACGAGCCCGGCATCACCACCTATCAGGCCCCTGCCACGTCCATCTCGCTTCTGCTGAACCCTGCGCCCGCGCCCCAGGGGGAGCTGAACCCCTTCTCCATCAAGGAGGTGCGCTATGCCCTCCAGTACGCAGTCAACCGCCAGTTCATCGCCCAGGAGATCTACAAGGGGCTGGCCCAGCCCATGACCGCCCACGTCGGCCCCTTCGACTACGACTACCTCACCGTCTACGAGCAGATCACTCAAGAGCCCATCTCCTTCGACCCTGACCTTGCCCGCCAGTTGGTAACGGAGGCCATGACCAAGGCGGGCGCGACGCTCCAGGATGGCAAGTGGCAGTTCGGCGGCAAGCCCATCCAGCTCAAGTTCATCATCCGCGTGGAGGACGAGCGCCGCGACGTGGGCGACCTCATCCGCGCCCAGCTCGAAACGCTGGGCTTCTCCGTTGCGCCCAGCTACCAGAGCTTTGCGCCCGCCGTGCTCTCGGTCTACGGCTCCGACCCGCAGCTCTTCCAGTGGCACCTGTACACCGAAGGCTGGGGCAGGGGCGCAGCCGAGCGCTACGACTTCGGCACTATCAACAGCATGGCCGCCCCTTGGCTGGGCAACATGCCCGGCTGGCAGGAAGGCGGCTTCTGGCAGTACCAGAACGACAAGCTGGACGAGCTGGGCAAGCGCCTCTTCCAGGGCAGCTTCAAGGACCAGGCCGAGCGCGACACCATCTACCGGGACATGACCCGGCTTGCCCTGGACGAGTCCGTGCGCCTGTGGCTGGCCACCATCGTCAACAGCCTGCCCGCCTCAGACAAGGTGCAGGGCGTCACCCAGGACATCTCCTCCGGCCCCAAGTCCATCTGGACGCTGCGCGAGGCCAACGTCCCAGGCAAGGACACCATCACCGTCGGCAACCTGTGGGTCTGGACCGAGCGCACCACCTGGAACCCCATCGGCGGCTTCGGCGACGTCTACAGCAACGACGTCTGGCAGAACCTGCACGACCCGCCAACCTGGCGCGATCCCTTCACCGGCATCCCTATCCCCTTCCGCGCCACGTACGAGGTCACCACCGCCGGGCCGGAGGGCAAGCTGGACGTGCCCTCCGGCGCATTCCGCTGGGACGCCTCGGCGAACAAGTTCGCCGACGTCGGCCCCGGTGTGAAGGCCACCAGCAAGGTCGTCTACGACTACTCCAAGTTCTTCCAGTCGAAGTGGCATCACGGCCAGCCCATTACCATGGCGGACGTGGTCTACACCATCTACCAGAGCTTCGACCTGGCCTACAACGAGGACAAGTCGCGCGTCGAGCGGGCCATCGCCTTCACCAGCAGGCCCTTCCTGGAGACCATCAAGGGCTACCGCATCGTGGACGACACCCACATCGAGGTGTACGCCGACTACTGGCACTTCGTCCCGGACTACATCGCCGAGTACGCCACGCCCTCGGGCGTCGGCATGCCCTGGGAGGTCCTGGCCGGCATGGACAAGCTGGTCTTCCAGGACCGCAAGGCCGCCTACAGCGACACCGCCTCCCAGCGCTACAGCGTCCCCTGGATCAGCCTGGTCATGGACAACGACAGCCGCCTGCTGCGCCGCGCCCTCATCGAGATGCGCGACTCCAACGCCGCGCTGCCCAACGTCTTCACCGTGGGCGGCAAGACACTGGTGACGCCGGCGCAGGCAAAGGCCCGCTACGACGCGACCATCCAGTGGATCGGCCAGCGGGGCATGGCCGTCATCAGCAACGGCCCCTACGTCCTGGCGAAGTACGACCCGCCGGCCCAGTTCGCCGAGCTTGAGGCCTACCGCGATCCTGGCTATCCCTTCAAGCCAGGCGACTGGTACAAGGGCAGCTCCGCTCCCGTCGTTATCGAAAGCGTGCAGCCGGGCCAGATCACGCCAGGCTCGCCGGCCAAGGTCAGCGTGCGACTGCAAGGGCCGGGCGAGGTCGCTGTGCGCTACCTGCTGGTGGACCAGGCGGCAGGCAAGGCCGTCGCCTCCGGCGTCGCTGCGCCGCAAGGGCAGGGGCAGTTCCAGGTAGAGCTTTCAGCCGAGGATACCAACCGCCTGGCAGCAGGGCCGCACCAGCTCTTCCTGGTGGCCTCCAGCGACAAAGTGTCATCCCTGGCGGAGCGCCGCATAGACCTGCAACCGGGCGCAACGCAACCCCAGCCCCAGCCGACGGTTGCCGCGCCAACGGCAACGCCCACGCCCGCCAAGAAGAGCGGCGGCTTCTCCTGCGCCGGCCCGCCGCTGCCGCGGCGGTAACATCTACAATATGAAAGGGGGCGGCCAAGCCGCCCCCTTTCATATGAGGCTGAGGAAGACCGGCGCGACCGATTATCGGACCTCCAGAAGGACACGCTTGGGTTCCGCTAACCGTTTAGGAGTCTCAAGCGCCTTCAGGCGTGGCAGCACATCAACCACGGTGACAGTACGGTCCAACTCGTGGTATCTCAGCCTTCCAGCCAGTTCCGAGCCCGCGTCAAGGAAGCCCATCTTCACCGTCTTGGCTGTCAAGGCGTCGGGCGATGGCCCCGCTGAGAGAATGACGTAGGCGATGCTAGGCGGTTCGCACAGGCTGCGACAGCGCTGATCATCCGCGCCGTCAAAGCGGATGAAGAAGGTTCTCCAATTGCTCGTGACCCTCGCGGTTTCTCCTGGCCCCAGCTCAAAGGCGCTTCCGTAGCGTACCCAAAGCCTTCCAGGTGGGTACACGGCATTGCCCAGGGCTGTGGCTACCACCACAGCCACTGCCACTACAGCGGTAAGCACAAGTAGAAGGACCAGAGCGCGACGTTTGAGCATTTCGGAAGACACTCACTTCGCCACGGCCAACAAGCCTTTGTGCAACGCTCCTCAGACCTGACCTTGACCCCTAGCGCGTCGGATCGGACCATCGACCATGGTGCACCCCTATGCGTTTGCCTCTTGCTCGATTAGACGGCATCGTTCAATTAGGCGGCTGAATGGTATCGCGTCGGTCAGCAGCAACCCGCCTTCCAGCATGTCTTGATAATCCTTAGACAACTGACCAAATGCGCCTTCGGTAGGGATAAGTCGTAAGTTGCCTTCGACGGCCGCTCCATAATCAATGACGACCCTATTGGCGTCCTTCTCTCGAAAGAACAACTGCTTTTCACTGGCTACTCGTTTGGCGATGGCACGACCTGCGATTGCGCTGGCAACGTAGCCGGCTTCGTACAGGCTAGCGAGATCGTACCAGTGGCGAGCTGCCCGTTCTGGTACCGCGCCTTGGGCACAGAAGACATGTATGGCAGTCGCCTTTTCCCAAAAAGTTCTTTCGACTGACATGACGCGAGGGCTTGCGCTCGGAAATACTAGTCTCGGAAAATGTTTTGCGGCATCGCAGACTACTTCGTGAGTCGCACAGGGCTGTCCGTCCGAACGCGCTCCGAACTCCAACGTTACCGCAGGGCGAACATAGGATGGCCCGCTCTCCAGCGGATCATACTCAATGTGAATCTTGTCGTCTTCAGCCCGTGCATGTGCGGGAAGACCGCGTGAGCGCAGCGCCGATTCGACCTCCAGTAGTGCCTTTTGCTGTACCCATTCCGGCAGACGCTTTCTAATCTCCCTCGTCCATCTGTCTGCCTGGGATCGAGTCGCGGGCAACCAGTCGGGACTACTGGTGATTAGGTCAGGGGCAATGGCGTTGATGTCATAGGTTAGATCGACATCCTCCGAGAAACGCCCAATTGCGCCGTAGGCCTTTGAAAGGGACGTGCCGCCCTTGAATACAAGCGACGAACCGAACGGACCACCGAAAAGCGCTTCCAGCGCCCAGACGACCCAAACGTCCTTTTCGAGCAGGTAGACGGGACGCGCAGAGGCGCTACTGGCCACCTGGAGTGCGTCAAGACGATCCCTCCCTGACAGTTCCAGAAAGCGGTCAGCCATTCCGCACGAACTCACTTATCTGTCTGGCCAACCAGGTCGGCAAGCTGGGGCGCGCATTGATGATCTCTTGGCGTACGCTAGCTTGCATTCGCGGCCATAGCGTCCGCAGGGCTTCGCCTGCCCGCGCCTCACCGACCCAAGCGAGCGCCCGAATTGCCTGACCTGTCGGACTGGTAGCCATCGTTAGTTGCCATCTTGGTGCATGGCGCAGTTCGACGCTCTGTTCGCCCAGCCTGAGCCAGCGGCTTCTACCTGATGTCAGGTAGACAGCCCGCGCAGGCACCTGAGTTGTCAGGCCGAGCGCATTAGCCGCCGCCGCACCGTGCGACGCGACAACTTCGCCCTTTGAACTGGCGAGGGCCTGAATCACACGATCCACTGACGGTGGGCGTTTCCCAAACCGGGTCTCGACAGGCCGTACATAAAGGCCTCTCCCGATTCGCATAAGCTGCCCCCGTTCAACCAAACGTGACAGAGCTTGATCGATGGCTGGGCGTGAGCCTAGATGTAACAGCCCTTTCGCCCCGATCGGAACGCCCTCCGGCAGTTCAGCGATGTGCGAGATGACCTTAGTCGTGGTCGTGAGCCTTTGCATGATGATCACCTCTGTCAGAAAAATACGATATATTCTGACACTTGTCAATCCACTACACTTGAGGGTGACATCAACTAGGGGTCACCCATTGTCAGTCGTTGCTGTTAGGTGGAGAACAGGCCGGTTTTCCGTATGCGGAGCCTCGTGCGATGACCGTAGCCACCCGTGCTACAATCATCCCATGTCGCTCCTGTGGACACTTGCCATCCGCGGCCTCACCCTCCTGGGCGTGCTGGTCGTTGTCCTGGTCATGCTGGTGGTGGCCCTGGGAGCAACCGGCTTCTCCGACCGCGTCCTCAGCGCCATCGTCGGCGAGGACCTGCGGGCGCTGCGCACCGCCCACGCCCAGACCATTCGCGACCCCGACCAGCTTGAGGCCACCCTGAAGGCCCGCCGGGTAGAGCTGGAGCATTTCTACGGCCTGGACAGGCCCTGGTACACCCGCCTGCCGGACATGGCGCTGCGCGTCGTCCGCCTGGACCTGGGCGAGGCCCGCAACCTGCGCAGCTTCAACGGCAGCGCCAAAGTCACAGACCTGGTGCTGGAGCGCCTGCCCTACACCATGCTCCTCATCACCACCGCCACCGTCATCACGTCTATCCTGGGCCTGTGGATAGGCGTGAAGCTCGCCACAAAAGCGGGAAGCGTCGCCGACCGCCTCTCCTCGTACCTCTCCGCCATCTCGTACGCCGTGCCTGCCTGGTGGGCCGGCATCCTGCTCATCCTGCTGCTGGCCTTCCGCCTCCGCCTGCTGCCCGCCGAGGGCCTGTACAGCACGCCGCCGCCGGAAGGTGGGCTCGCCCGCCTCTTCGACCTGCTCTGGCATGCCCTCCTCCCCATCTTCACCCTGGTCGTCGTCTCCCTGGGCGCGTGGGTCTACACCGTGCGCACCATGGTCCTGAACACCGCCCAGGAGTTCTACGTCACCGTGGCGCGGGCCAAGGGCCTCCCCGAGGGCCGCGTCATGCGGCGCTACATCCTGCGCGTCGCCGCGCCGCCTATCGTCACGAACCTGGTGTTGGGCCTGGCAGGCTCCCTGGGCGGCGCCATCCTCACCGAGACCGTCTTCAAGTGGCCCGGCATGGGCCGCCTCTTCTATGAGTCCATTATCTCCGCAGACGAAAACGTTGTGGTCGCGCTGACCTTTATGTTCACGCTGCTGTACGTGGCCGCCCGCTTCCTGCTGGAGGTCCTCTACGTGGCGCTCGACCCCCGCATCAGGTACGGCGCATCGTGAGGCCGCGCGACATCGCCCGCGTCATCCTGTCCACCGGCTCGGGCAGGGTAGGGGCCGTGTTCCTCGCCGTCTTAGTCCTGGCCTCCATCTTCGTGCTGGTGCGTTTCCCCCTGGACTTCGGCCCGAAGCGGTGGAACAACCCAGGCGAGTGGGCCGACAACCCCAAGGCCGCGCCGCCCGCCTGGACGCGCCTCTGGGCCGGCGACCGCGCTGTCCGCCACGCCGTCTTCCAGGCATCCGAGCCGTCGGCGAAGACGACTGTGGCCGGGCTTGAGCAGCGCGCGTATGCCTTCACCTACGACTACCCCGGCGGGGGAACGCCCACCTTCCTTGCCCTAGCCGTGGAAGACGTGCGCTTCGCCTCCCGCGCGCCGGTCCTGACCCTCCAGGTGCGGCGGCCCGACGGGTCATCGCTTATCCTCTCCCAGACGGTCGTTCGCGGCCCCCGTCCGGGCGAGACCGCCCCCTACCTGCGCTACCAGGACTCGCCCCTGCGCCTGGGCTTCTCCAACGACCCCGACGCGCTGGCCCGCATCCGCGAATTTCTCGCGCAGCAGTACGGCCTGTCCCTGACCGGCGACGCGCTGCAAGGCAAGCTGGCCGAAGCCGTGTTCGGCACGCCTGTCCAGGGCGGCGACGGCCAGTTCCAGCCCTTGCCAGGACCATACGAGTTCACCCTGACCGCCGTCACGGGGGCCCCGTCCGACGTCATCGGCGGCGTGAAGCTGGTCATTGGCGGCTCGGTGTACGGCGTCATGGGCACCGACGCCCTCGGCCGCGACCTGGCGTTGGGGCTGCTCTTCGGCTTCCCGGTGGCCCTGGCCATCGGCATCGCCACCTCCCTCTTCGCCACGGCCATCGGCGCGTCGCTGGGCATCCTCAGCGGCTACATGGCAGGCAAGACGGACATCGCCATCCAGCGCTTCTCCGATATCTGGAGCAACGTGCCGCTTCTGCCCATCCTCATCTTCCTCATCTTCATCCTAGGCCAGAAGCTATGGCTGGTGGTGGTCATGCTGATCCTGTTCGGATGGCCGGGCCTGACCATCGTCGTGCGCTCCATGGTGTTGCAGATACGCGGCGGGCAGCTTGTGGAGGCGACCCAGGCCCTGGGCGCGTCCAGGTCGCGCATCATGTTCCGGCATTTGCTGTTTCAGATAGCTCCCTTCATCTTCGCCCAGATGATCTTCTTCACCCCCGGCGCGATCCTTGCCGAGGCCGGCCTCAGCTTCCTGGGCCTTGGCGATCCCTCCATCCCCACCTGGGGGCAGATCCTGGAGAACGGCTTCCGCACCGGCGCGGTGTACGTCGGCTACTGGTGGTGGGTGCTGCCCCCCGGCCTGCTCATCGTCGCCACCGCCATGACCTTCGTCCTGCTCACCCTCGGCCTGGAGCCTGTGGTCAACCCTCGCTTGCGGGACCGCCGATGACACAACCCCTCAACCCGGTCATCATTCAAGCCTGCAAACGAATGTCCCCGGCTGCAATGTCAGTAGGAGGGGACACGCATGTCATTCTAGAGCGAGGTGGTCAAACGCCCTTCGCTCCAAATGGCGTTCCGCCTCGCGAAGAATCTCTTACCACCACTGCCTTTCGCAGGGCCGCGGCAGTGGCCCGTCGCTTGCTACCCAATTCACCGGCGCCAGGTTTGCCTGCGACTGGCGGCCGCCCATGACGCATCCCCTGCTGCGGGTCCAAGACCTGCGCGTGTCCTACCGCACCCCCGCCGGCGACCTGCCCGCTGTGGACGGCGTCTCCTTCAGCCTGGCGCAGGGGCAGGCGCTGGGGCTGGTGGGCGAGTCGGGCGCGGGCAAGAGCACGATCGCCCTGGCCCTCATGCGCCTGCTGCCCCGCAACGTCGCGCAGCTGGAAGGCGAGGTCGAGCTGGAAGGAGCGGCGCTCCTGAGCCTGCCGGACGAGGCCTTCCGCCGCGAGGTGCGCTGGCGCAAGATCGCGATGGTGTTCCAGGCTGCGCAAGAGGCCTTCAACCCCGTGCTGCGCATCGGCGACCAGGTCACCGAGCCAATGATCGTCTTAGGCGGCATGTCCAAGGCCGAGGCCCGCGCCGAAGCCCTGCGCCTGCTGGACCTCGTCCGCCTGCCTGGGGAGGTCTTCCAGCGGTATCCCCACGAGCTCAGCGGCGGCATGAAGCAGCGGGCCGTCATCGCCATGGCCCTTGCCCTCAAACCCAAACTCCTCCTCCTGGACGAGCCCACCTCCGCCCTGGACGTGACCGTCCAGGCGCAGATCATGGACCAGCTCAAGGACCTGAAGCGGGACCTGGGCCTCTCCGTCATCTTCATCACCCACGACATCGCCCTGGCCAGCGACATCTGCGATACGCTGGGCGTGATGTATGCGGGCAAGCTGGCGGAGCTTGGCCCCGCCGAGGCTGTCCTGGCGAGGCCGCAGCACCCCTACACGCGCCTGCTGCTGGCAAGCCTCCCCCGCCTTGCCCAGGAGCGTCCACCCCAGTTCATCCCTGGCATCCCCCCCGACCTGCGCGCGCCGCCCAGCGGCTGCCGCTTCCACCCGCGCTGCCCCCAGGCCTTCGAGCGCTGCAGCCGCGAAGAACCGCCGCTGCTTGCGGTTGGCGAGGGCCACACCAGCCGCTGCTGGCTGGCGGAGGGGCCAGGCTCTTCTCGTAGGGGAACGCCTGAGTAGTAGTTCGGGTATGTCGTTGTTCGCATGTACCCCTTCCCTTTAGGGAAGGGGGCAGGGGTTAGGTCAAGCAGAAGGAGGAAGCGCCATGTCCGAGAAGCGCGACCGTGTAGCAGCCGCCGTGGCGGGCCGGGAAGTGGACCGCCCGCCCATCAGCACCTGGCGCCACTTCTACGACGTGGAGATGACCGGCAATGGCCTGGTCGAGGCCATGCTGGCCTTCCACCGCGCCTACGACTGGGACTTCATGAAGGTGAACCCACGCGCCCAGTATCACGTGGAGGACTGGGGCGCTACCTTCACCTACACCGGCGAACCCGCCACTGCTCCTACCGCCGCCTCCCTTCCAGTGGCTGCCGTCGAAGACTGGGGCCGCATCCGGCCGCTTTCCCCTACTCACGGCGTCTTGGGCGAGCACCTGCGGGCGCTTCAGGCCATCAAGAGGGAGCTGAAGGGCGAGGCGCCCTTCGTGATGACGGTCTTCAACCCCATATCCGTTGCAGGAAGGCTGGTGCAGTCGGAGGACGTCCTCCTTGGGCACTTGCGCCAACGCCCCCAGGTCGTCCACGTCGCGCTGGAGGCGATTACGGAGACCTTTCGCGGCTATGTCGCCGAGTGCCTCAACGCCGGCGCCGACGGCATCTTCTTCGCCACCACATCCTGGGCCTCTCACGACCTGCTCACAGACCAGGAGTACCAGGAGTTTGGCCGTCCCTATGACCTGCGGGTGCTGGAGGCGGCCAGAGACGCCGGGTTCAACATCCTGCACGTATGCCGCAGCAACAACATGCTCGCGTCCCTGGCAGACTACCCGCACGTCCACGCCATTAACTGGGACGACAGGGACGCCACCAATCCCACCCTGAGCGATGCTCGCGCCCTCACTGGCCGCGCCCTTCTGGGCGGCGTCAGCACCGATGTCCTGCGTCGCAGCGCCACCCCGGATGCCGTGGCCCAGCAGGTGCGCGACGCCATACGCCAGACGGGTGGCCGGGGCTTCATGCTTGGCCCAAGCTGCTCCATCTCGCCGCGTTGCCCGGAGGCCAACCTGCGGGCCATGCGAGAGGCGCTTCTGGCGTCCCTGACATGAACACGCTTCTCTCCGTCCAGAACGCCTCCGTCGTCTTCCACGCCCGCAAGGGCCTGCTGGCCTCGGTGGACGTGCGCGCCCTGGACGGCGTGTCCCTGGTGCTGGACAAAGGCGAAAGCCTCTCCATCGTCGGCGAGTCGGGCAGCGGCAAGACCACCCTGGCCCGCGTCGTCCTTGGCTTGCAGAAGCCTACCCAAGGGCAGGTGACGTTTGCAGGCGAAGACATCGGCCGGGCATCGCAGAAGTCCTTGAAGGACTTTCGACGCCGCGCCCAGGGCATCTTCCAGGACCCCTTCTCCAGCCTCGACCCTTACATGACCGTGGGGCAGATCGTCGAGGAGCCTCTGGTCATTCACCGCATCGGGACGGCGGCAGAGCGGCAAGACAGGGTGGCCAAGGCGCTGGAGGAGGTGCGTCTGACCCCTACGGGCGAGATCGCCGCCAAGTTCACACACCAGCTTTCCGGCGGCCAGCGCCAGCGCGTCGCCATCGCCCGCGCCCTGGTGCTGGCGCCCGAGATGATCGTCGCCGACGAGCCGGTCTCCATGGTGGACGCCTCCAGCCGCGCGGAGATCCTGTACCTCATGCGGGAGCTGCAAGAGCGCCACGGCACGGCCTTCCTCTACATCACCCACGACATCGCCACGGCGTACCACTTCTCCCAGCGCGTCGCCGTCATGTACCTGGGGCGCATCGTGGAGACGGGGCCCACGCGCTGGGTCGTCGCCAACCCGCTGCACCCTTACACGAAGGCGCTCCTCCAGGCGGTGCCGGAGCCCGACCCGCAGAACCGCTTCCGCAAGCGGGGCGCGCTGTCGGGCGATCCCCCCAGCCCAGCCAACCCGCCGCCCGGCTGCCGCTTTCACCCGCGCTGCGCCTACGCCTTCGAGGGTTGCGATAGGGAAGACCCGCGCCTGCGGGAGGTGCGCGCCGGGCAGCACGTGGCCTGCCGCCTGTGGAAGGGGTTTGACGAGGGTGCGCGGCTTGGCGCGCCGGCGGAAGGAACCCGGACGCTTCTTGAGTAGCCGGGTCTTTCGCATCTCCCGATTGCAGTCGTATTGCCGCGCCACTGTCATGCTGAGCCATGACGGCAGTCAGGCGAAGCACCTAAGGCGAAGGCCGTTGCAACGTTCCTTCTCTGCACGAGCCATCTGTCTTTACCGGCACAGGCCTTAGGTTCTTCGCGAGGCGGTCGCAAGTGATGGCAGTTGTCGCTTGACCGCCTCGCTCAGAACGACAAATGGTATCCAC
>JACQUI010000377.1 GCA_016210395.1 Chloroflexota bacterium
AATGCTAACACATAGAAGCGGCCCCGATTTGGGGGGCCGCTTCTCTGTGTCAGGTACCCCAGGGGCAACTCTGCTACAGCCCTGTCCTCATAGCAATTCGCATAGTGTTCCACACTATCTGCTGTGGGCGGCGAGGCCTTGCGCCTACAGTCTGGGGATCCGGCCCAAAAGGCCTTCCCTACCTGCTTCCCCACGTGGCGAACAGCCCCGGGGCCACGGCCACCGGTTGCGTTTGCCCATCCGCCGCCGCCACGTAGATGGACGGGCCGGCCGCCTCCGCCGCGCCGGCCGGCTCTCCCGCAAACACCAGTTGCTTGCCGTCGGGCGACCACGGCGTGTGCGCAGAGCCATCGTGGTCGAAGCCCGCTAGCAGGGCAAGCTCCTCTCCCGTCGGCAGGAACTGGGCAAGCGGAAAGGATTCGCCCGTCGCCATGTCCGCCACGCGCCATTCCAGGGCCAGGCCATCGCCGCTGGACGTCACGTAGGCCAGCCTGCCGCCGTCGGGCGACCAGAAGAAGGCGGTGACCGGCCCGTCGTGGAGAACGAAGGCATCGCCGGACTGGGCGTTGACTACCCTGAGGCCTTGCATCAGTCCGTCGGTGGCATCACCTGACTGGCCCAGGGCCAGCCTGTTCCCCTTCGGCGACCACTGGAAGTGGGCGATGCCAGTGGTCCTGGCGATTGGCCGCTGTCCATTGCCGTCCGGACGGGCCAGGAAGAGAAAGCTGCCGCCCCGTCCCGATGCGACGAACGCAATTTGCGCACCGTCCGGGGACCACGCCGGGACAGTGGATGCTTCGGCCCTCGATTCCAATCGGATTGGGCGATTTGTCTTGTCCATATCCACTCGGACCAGCTCGCCGTCCCGCTGGACCAGAATGCTCTGGCTGTCGGGCGACCATGCAACGTGCAGTCGCGCGCCGGCAGTAACGGCCTGTGGTTGCCACCCATCAGCAGCGGAGGCCAACAGGAAGGCCATGCCATCCCGCGCGACGGCCACGATTGCCAGGCGCTGGCCATCGGGCGACCAATGCAAAGAGTGAGGTTTTGCAGGACTGGGGACGATGCCGGCGATATCCTGGTAGACCAACGACGCGCCTGAGGCAGCACCCACCTCGACGGCAGCCAGGTAAACGCCTCTGGATGCGAAGGTAGGGTCTACGTCGAACGCAGAGAATGCGATGGCGTTCCCCGCCGGTGAAAAGGTAGGCCATCCAGCGCGGGCCTCTTGCGCGGGAAGCAACACCGAAGGCCCGGGGCGGCCGTCCGGCGTCAGAACGTGGATGCCGTAGTCGCGTCCCACGTAGGCGATGCTGTTGCCGCCGGCAACAGCCGCCTTCCCCGACCCTCTTGCAATGGGCGTGGGCGTCGGCGGCGCTGGGTAGCTGGGGACCTGGCAGGCGACGGCCAGCAATCCGATCAGCAGCGCCCAGGCGCAGAGCGAAACTCTTGACGACATCATCCGCCTACCTCCAGCCACAGCAAGAACTCCCTGTTGCCTGCATCGCCCAGGAGGGGCGACGGCGTCAACCCTCGCAGGCGGAATCCGTGCTCCACCGCCCAAACAATGACTCTGGCCAGCACCTCGGCGTGGACCCGTACATCCCGCACCACGCCCCCTTTGCCGACTTGCCCGCGCTGCGCCTCGAACTGCGGCTTCACCAGCGCGATGATGTCCTCGCCTGGCTTCACGTGCTGCGCCACGGAAGGCAGCACCAGCGCCAGGGAAATGAACGATACGTCCACCGTCGCCAGGTCCACGAGCTGCGGGAGGTCAAACGGGTAGCGCGCATTCAGCCGCTCCATGACCACAACCCGGCCGTCCTGGCGCAGTCGCTGGTCGAGCTGCCCGTAGCCAACGTCCACCGCATACACGCGCTCCGCGCCCCGCTGCAGCAGGCAATCGGTGAAGCCGCCCGTAGAAGCGCCTACGTCCAGCGCCACCGCGCCCCGAACGTGAAGGCCAAACGTCTCCAGTGCGTGGGCGAGCTTGAAGCCTCCTCGTCCGACGTATGGCAACGGGGCGGCCACTGCCAGGGCAGCTTTCGCGTCCACCTGCTGGCCGGGTTTCGAGACCGCCTTGCCCCCGGCGGTCACGTGCCCTGCCATCACCAGGGCCTGGGCTCTCTCGCGGCTCTCCGCCAGGCCCTGCTCCACCAGAAGCAAGTCTATTCGCTGTTTCTTCGATGCTGGCAATACGCCGCTCCGCACATGGCTCACCCATCAGTGTACAATGTTTGCGCCAGCTTCAACCACGACTGCGAAATCAGCAATGCTCATCCTTGGCATCGAGACCTCCTGCGATGAAACGGCCGCCGCCCTGGTCGCCGACGGCCGCGTCATCCGTTCCAACGTCATCGCCTCCCAGGTGGAGATACACGCCCGCTATGGCGGCGTCGTGCCGGAGGTTGCCTCCCGCCAGCATCTGCTGCAGATGATTCCAGTTGTGGAACGCGCGCTGTCGCAAGGAGGCGCCGCCTGGAGCGACGTTGACGCCATCGCCGTGACCTATGGCCCAGGACTTGCCGGAGCGTTGATGGTGGGCGTCAACATGGCCAAGGCGGTTGCCTTGGCCCGTGGGCTGCCGCTCTTCGGCATCAACCACCTGGAAGGGCACGTCTATGCCGCCTGGCTGGAGGGCCGGCAGCCGGATGTTGATCCCGGCTTCCCACTAGTGGTGCTGGTGGCCTCCGGAGGCCACACGGACCTGCTCCTCATGGAAGAGCACTGCCGCTACCGCCTGCTTGGCATGACCCGCGACGACGCTGCCGGCGAGTCCTTCGACAAGGCGGCGCGAGTGCTGGGCCTGGGCTTCCCCGGTGGGCCCGCCATCCAGCGGGTTTCCCAGGGAATCAAGATCGAAGAGGTGCGCCAGGAGCTTCCCCGCGCCTGGCTCCGGGGCACATTGGACTTCAGCTTCAGCGGCCTAAAAACCGCCCTGCTGCACAAGGCCCAGGAGCAGGGCCTTGCCGATGGCGGCGGCGCATCAAGGCCAAAGGAGGTTGCCGAAATGGCGGCTGCCTTCCAGGAATCGGTTGTGGATGTGCTCACCGCAAAGACACTGGCAGCAGCTTCCGATGCTGGGGCGAAGGGCATCATCCTAGGTGGTGGCGTGACCGCCAATGCCCGCCTGCGGGAACGCCTGCGAGCCAAAGCAGGCGGCTTGCCCGTCTTCATCCCCTCCCCCGGCCTCTGCGTGGACAACGCCGCCATGGTCGCCTCCTGCGCCTTCTACCACGCTGGACGCCGCAACGCCGATGGTCTTGACCTGGACGTTGTGCCTTCCCTCAAACTGGGCTAGACCAGGAGGACGGGAGAGTCTGGCGGAAAGCGCGACGCGTGTTGCGCTGCCGTTACGCCTTTGCTATAGTTTGGAACGTGGGGCTGTAGCTCATCTGGGAGAGCGCTTCAATGGCATTGAAGAGGTAAGGGGTTCGAGTCCCCTCAGCTCCACCA
>JACQUI010000378.1 GCA_016210395.1 Chloroflexota bacterium
ACCCTCTCGGCCCGGGCCGAGGAGGTGGGCGACAACCTGGGCGAGGTGGACGGGGTGGTGGAGGGCGGCCCCGCCAAGATCGCCTTCAACAGCAAGTATCTCGTGGACGTTCTATCGGTACTCGGCTCGGGCCAGGTGGCGCTGGAGACCAGCAGCCCCTCCAGCCCGGGCGTGGTGCGCCCCGTCGGCGACGACAAGTACGTCCACGTCGTCATGCCCATGTTCGTACAGTGGTGAGTGGTAGCATCCCCGAGTTCTCCTTTAGCTTCCCATTCATCATCCCCAGGCCGCCGCGCAAGGCGCCGGTGACCCGACTTCCGGCACGTTAGCCAGCATGGACAAACAAGCTGATTCTAAAGACCTGTTCCACCGGACGATCCTCGCCCCCTACGAGGGACCTCCTCTTACCCTTTACAGCCCCTACCTCCGCCGGACCCTCCGTAGTCTTCGGTCCCCCTTGCCGCTGCCACCCGGCCCCATTGCAGTTCTGCTAACAAGCGACGACCTGCCAGATGAGCGGCGACGACTGGTTGCAAGCTGGCAAGAGTCTATCGTTGGGGGCGTCAAAGGCGATACCCTCGACCTGGGGGCCTTCCCGGAGCTAGTCGTAGACAATGCTGTGCCTGACACTGACCAACGTTGGCTCATGGCCGGGTATGCCATGAACAAGTACAAGGAGGCCACCGAAGTAGAAGTCACGGAAGTAGAGGTTAGGACGCGACCCTCACCGCTCATCCCGGTAACAGCCCTGCAGGTCGTCCTGGGTGGCCGCAAACCCCACGTGCGCCTTAACGGCGCCATAAAGGGCCACCTCTGGGCGATCGCCGGCCCGGACTGGTTATACGCTGGGCTGGACTTGCCTGCTAGCGAGTTGGGAGATTGCCACATTACCATCTTGTCGGGCCTTGCGAACGGCCAGGATGCCTTCCTTACCTTCTGGGACATGGATATGGACATCATCCGGGGGGCCAGCCCAGACTGGCTTATTAAGAAGCAGCTCAACTCTATAGGCATCCCCGGTGCGAAGGGCCGCTTCCGTAAGTTGATCGGATCGGAAGGTAAGCCAGTAATCGCCGAAGGGGTGCGCTCTGCCTTCTTCGAGGCCCGGCAGCTTGGCATACACCCTGATCGTCTCGGAACTTGGATCGTTGACAGTGTAGAAGCCACAAATAGGGGTGGGTTACCGTCGCGGCAGAGCGGCAAGGTGGTAGAGACCACGCTGGCAGAGACCGAACGTGATCCGGTGAACAGACTGGATTCCAAAACCGAGTGGCGTGACTTGCAGCAGGAGGTTAAGGGACTGGACGCCAGGAGCACCGAGATTCTCCACCGGCACTATATCCTCGATGAAACTGACGCCGAAATCGGCCGTTCCCTAGGAATCAGCCAACAGGGCGTAAACACCCTGCGCAACAAGGCGGTGGCCGCACTCAAGCGGCACCTATCTCCCCAAGCGCCAGTCTAGCGTCCCTCCTCACCCCTTCTTCGGCGTCCCCCCAGATTGGTCCCAAAAGTGGCCTCAAGTCCGGTTGTAAACGGCCCATCTGTCTCCCCTTTACCAGTAGGGGGAGGAGAGGATGGGCCACATCATTATCAGGCTCTACCCGAGCGGGAGAGTCGAGCGGTCGGAAAAGGCGACGACCTGGAGGGAGCGCGAGGAGCTCCTTGCCTTTGCTCTTTACCTCCAGCCGGGCCTGGCAGCGCTCGACGTATCAGCCCGTATTTGGCGCGACCTTAACTCAAGCCACTCGCTGGGCAGGGGAGGCCCCTAATGCTTCGGCGCCGCCCTCCCACACCCCCACATCTGACCGTGGAGCTGCGTCCCGGCCCCAGGCCGCCGGCGTGGGACACCCTTTGGCGGCGCCTCCTCTCGGAAATCGTGCTTGCCCCTGACAGCACTAACACACAGCCTGCTCCCACCTCCCGGAGCGGGCAGGAGAAGGAGCAATCCTGATGTATCCCTCCGCTAACGGAGCCGCTCGCCGAATCCTTGAAGCGCTGGCCTGCGGGCGGACGAGCTGCCCCTGCGTGGCGTCGGCCCGGCACGGATCGGGGAACACCCACTGCCCTGGCCACGATGACCACCGGCCCTCCCTGAGTGTCAGCGCCCAGGGCGACAAACTGCTGGTCCGCTGCCAGGCTAGCTGCGCCCAGGATGCTGTCGTGGCAGCCCTGAAGGAGCGCGGCCTGTGGCTGGCGCCGGCTTCTTCGGCGGATAGGGTTGATACCAGGCGACACCGTGCGGGCGATCTGACCCGATACGAGATCAGGGACGCCACCGGCCGCCTAGTCGCGGTCCACGAGCGCCGCGACCGGCCCGACGGGTCAAAAAGCTTCATCTGGCAACGGCCTGACGGCTTTCTCGGCTTGAACGGGAGGTCAACGTCGGCTCTGCCTCTCTTCGGCACGGAGCGTCTCCGTGATCTGCCCCCCGGCGCCCAGGTCATCGTGGGCGAGGGGGAGAAAGCGGCGGCGTCTCTACAAGGGCGGGGTATCGCAGCATTGGGCACGGTAACCGGGGCGGCGGGGAAACCAGGTTCAGAGGCCCTCGCGCCGCTCCTGCCCCTCCGGGTGATCCTGTGGCCGGATAACGACCCGCCAGGCCGCTCCCATATGGAGGCCATCGCCGCTGCCCTGAACACCCTGGGCCATGGGGACATCCGAATCCTAGAGTGGCTGGACGCCCCGCCAGGAGGTGATGCCGCAGACTTCCAAGGCGATGCCGCTGCCCTGGCCGCCCTGGTTGAGGCGGCCAAGCCGTGGACGGCGCCGCCGCCGGTGAACCTGGCGGCCCTGCTGGACAAGGTGCGGGCCTTCATCAGGCGCTTCATGGTCATGGGCGACAACGAGCTCGATGCTGTTGCCTTGTGGATAGCTCACACACACGCGCTGGCGGCCGCCGAGGCCACGCCGTACCTGTCGGTGTCCTCGGCCCAGAAACGGTCGGGCAAGTCCCGGTTTTTGGAAGTCCTCGCCCTTCTCGTAGCCCGCCCCTGGTTCACCTCGCGAGTGAGCCCCGCCGTCCTGATCCGCAAGCTGGCCCAGGAGCCCCCTCCGACCTTGCTCCTGGACGAGAGCGATGCGGCTTTCAAGGGCGCTGAGGAGTACGCCGAGGTACTTCGGACTGTCCTAAATGCTGGCCACCGGCGCAGCGGGGTGGCGTCCCTCTGTGTCAAGGCGGGGCGCGACTTTGAGTTGTCGGACTTCTCCGTTTTCGGCGCCAAGGCCATCGCCGGCATTGGGAAGCTGCCGGATACCGTGGCGGACCGGGCCATCCCCATCATCCTCAAAAGGCGCCGGCCCTCTGAGGAGGTCGAGCGGTTCCGACGCCGCGACGCCGAGAGGGGTGCGCAACCCCTTCAGGAGCGCCTGGCGGCGTGGGTCGCCTCCAGCATCCCAGCGCTGCAAGAGGCCCGGCCCGCGCTGCCGCCGGAGCTCGATGATCGCGCTGCAGACGGCTGGGAGACCCTCCTGGCGATTGCTGACATGGCAGGGGGCGACTGGCCTTCGCGCGCCCGTTCGTCGGCGGTGATCCTGTCCGGAGACGGACGGGAGGATGAGTCCCTGGGCGTCCGGCTTCTGGCGGACATCAGGGACGCCTTCGCGGGCGCGGCCCGCCTCTCGTCTGCCGCGCTGGTCAAGTACCTAGTGGGGATCGAGGAGGCTCCCTGGGGCGACCTACGCGGCCGTCCGCTTGACGCCCGTGGCCTGGCTCGCACGTTGAAGCCCTTTGGCATCCGGCCTTCGCAAATGCGCTTCGCCGGCGAGAGCGCCGGGAAGGGCTACGCCCGCGATGCGTTCGCTGACGCTTGGTGCCGGTATCTCCCAGCGAGCGAAACAAGGGAAACATCCGAAACTGAACCTGTTGGTGATGTTTCGGACGAGGGCGATGTTTCGGATGTTGAGCGAAACACGCACGGCATCCGAAACGCACCGCCATCTGGTGTTTCGGCTGTTTCGGTTGTTTCGCCTCCACGGAGCATGAAGGCGCGAGAAGGCGGCCCAGAGGCGTGGCAGGCAGACCTATGAACGCCGTCGACTTGCTCCAGAAAGTCCGCGCATTGGGCGGGCGACTAGAGGCCCGAGGCGAACGGTTGCATATCGAGGCCCCGGCCCCGTTGCCTGGGCCGCTGCTAGAAGAGCTACGCCAACACAAGCCCGCGCTCCTGGAGGCCCTGCAAAACCAGACCACGCCCAGGCTGGGCGATCCCAACTTCCATCTCGACCCCGCCCGCTGCTACTGCGGCAAGGCGCTCTTTGTGCAAGGCGCCGACGGCTCCCCCCGCTGCTATGTCCACGCACCTATCGAAAGCATCTTAGAGCTTCAGGGCTGGTGTCGCGTAAAGGCCACGCGGCTGACGGGCTGGCCTGAAAACCCGGAGTCACAGGTCATCTTGACGGTGGCCGATGATGCTTTGGCGCCCGAACACTATCGAGACCTGCCCCGCCTGAGCCTGGCAGAGCTGGCGGACCTGTACGGCCGCGAGCCCTTCCCCAGCCTGGGACACATGCGCCTTGTGTTGCTGGCCAAGCAGCTCTGCCCCGGCGCCCACGTGGAATCCCACGCCGACAACGCTCAGGACGGGCTCAGCGCCGCCCCAGGCAGCCGGGAGGCTTTCTAAGGGTTTGTAAGGCAGGTGCAGGGCCATGAGAAAGACACTACGCGGGCGACCACCCTTAGGGCTGGACATGAGGCTGATCCTGGAGACCGTCCGCCGCCATGGGACCGTGATGGCCGCCGCCAGAGACTTGGGTTGCAGCGACGCCTATATCCACGTGAGGTTGAAGGAGGCAGGGCTTACCCTTCGCCGGGTGCTTGAGGCCAGCACGCTAGAGGACCTGCTTCCAGGAGTCCCCACCCACCCCGATTCGAAAACGGTGTCCCCAGTGAAACCCAGCCTGTAGCGTTCATCCCCATCCCGCTATAGCCCGCGTATCCCCCGATTTACTTCACGTCGAAGGGTAGAAGTTGCACGGCAGGAGTAGACTAGTCGCACGCGCCAGCAGGGCAGCGCGCCTGACCACGTTTACTCAAGCGGTTAATGCTTGCGACGGGCTGAAGATGCCTACAGTCGTCATCGAAAACCCAGTCC
>JACQUI010000373.1 GCA_016210395.1 Chloroflexota bacterium
CATTTCCCCTCCAACGCTCAGGAATTGACCGGGCGTCCAAAGACGGATCTTTGCCCCCGCTATGGGCGCTCCCTTACTGTCCTTCAACACCGCCGTGATCATCACCTCCTCGCCGAGATTCACTTTATCCGGCGCCTGCAGCACAAGGGTGGCGGGTTCCGCCGCCAGCGCCGGCTTCGCCATTGCCACAATCATGAGAGTGCTCAGCAGGACCACCCAAAGCCATGCACGTCTACGAAGGCTCATTGTTTTCTCCCCGGACTGGTAATGGTTAGGAATCTGGCTGGCGCTCAGGCAGATGTAGAATTGCCCCCGCGGCTACTGGAATCCCTGGGGCCAACGGCGGCCGTGCCAGCTCCTCTTGCTTCTCCGCTTTCTCCTCATACTGCTCCCCCACCTCCCAGACAGACACCACAGGGACCAGCTTGACGAAGAAAGCAATAACCAGGCCGAACATGGCAAAGGCTCCCGCCATGATGGACCATTCCACCCAGGTTGGCGCGTACTGGGAAGGCTCGTAGGGCATGAGTGGCACCCGCAATCCGGCCACCACGATGATCCATCGCTCTACCCACATACCCGCCAGCGCCAGGAAGGCGGCGACGAGAACACCCGCGAAGGTCCGTGTCCAGGGAACAAGGATGATGAGGCCGGGGAGCACGATCCCTGCCAGGATGTAGAACCAGAAGACAGGAGCAAACTGCCCTGCGAAGATCTGGAGGAAATGGAAGGGCGCTTCGCCTGCCATCTTGTAACCGGTGACGATATACTCCTGCAAATTGAAATACAGCATGATGAGGGTGAACCCGCCCAAGATGTACCCCAAGTTGATGAAATGCTTGTCGGTGATGTAGGCGCCAAGGTGGAAGGCCTTGCGCAGGAGAGCCATGAGCAAGATGAGCGCGGCCACGCCTGAATAGATAGCGCCGGCGACGAAATAGGGGCCAAATACGGTGCTGTTCCATGCGTCGCGCAAGGTCATGGCAAAAATCCAGGAGACGACGGTATGCACTGAAACCGCCACCGGGATGATGAGCACCATCATGAACCCCATGGCGATGCGCAGGTACTTCTGTTGCACAGGAGTACCATGCCATCCCACTGCAGCGATCTGGTAAAAGCGGCGTTTCCAGCCCGGCGCTTCACCCTGGCCCAGCCGGTCCCGGCTGAGGGCCAGATCGGGGATCAACGGGAGATAGAGATAAATGATGCTGCCGGTGAGATACGTGGTGATGGCAAGGATGTCCCACACCAGGGGGGACTGCCAGCGGCCATGCAAGACAAGGTTGAAGACCCTGTCCGGATGGCCCATGTCTATGATGGGCATCAAGGCGCCTACAGAGAGGGCCACGACGGTGATAAACTCAGCCATGCGCGTGACGGGGGTCCGCCACTGCGCTTTCACCACCCGGAGGATGGCAGAAATAAGCGTGCCGGCATGGCTTATGCCAATGAAGAAGACGAAGAGGGTGATGTACAAGCCCCAAGAGATGCGGTCCCGCATGCCGGTAACCACAAGGCCGTTGCGCAGTTGCGTTACATAGGCATAGAGGCCCCAAAGGAAGACGAGCAGAAGGACACCCACCACCAGCCAGTAGCCCTTACCCGTGCGCACAAGAGGACGCAAGGCTGTCCGCTCCAGCTCTTCTCGTTTGCCGGCGCTCACCTTGTCCATGTGCGGGCCCCCTTGATCTTTTCTTGCCAGGGCCACGTGGTAGCCTTCTTTCCACGATGGTAGGGCGACCTTCCCACCGCCTGCCCGTGTCCGTCCAGGTAGTACACACGCGGCTTCGTGCCCAACTCTTCCTTCTGCCGGAAGCTCTCGTTCTCTGCCAGGAACCTGGAAAGCTTCACAACCTCCACGCCATTGGTGGCGATGTCCTCTTCCAGGTCACCGTAGTAGATGGCGTTGGTAGGACACGCTTGAGCGCAATAGGGCAGTTTGCCGGCGCGCGCCATGTCTGGGCAAAAATCACACTTCATCACCGTTCCCCTCTGGGCAGGGATCTGGTGCTCCACGTGGTAGTCGGCAAGAACGCTCTCCAAGGGGACAGGAGGCGTTCCCCAGTTGAAGAACCGCCGGTCATACGGGCAAGCCGCCATGCACAAGCGACACCCGATGCACCGCTGCTGGTCTATCAGGACCGTCCCTTCCGGAGTGGCGAAGGTCGCGCCCACCGGACAAGCATTCACGCAGGGAGCATTCTG
Source organism: Chloroflexota bacterium (assembly GCA_016210395.1). Classification (GTDB taxonomy): domain Bacteria; phylum Chloroflexota; class Dehalococcoidia; order Lucifugimonadales; family JACPCL1; genus JACPCL1. The sequence continues at coordinate 2,209 of JACQUI010000373.1, forward strand.
GCATTGCATACAGGGCGTTGGCATGAACTTGGTCCCGTCTCCCGGTGCCTCTTGCTCATAGACCTGGATCCATTGCATGGGCTCCGGGGCGTAGTGGCCCTGGATGCACGCCTGAGTGCATTGAGGGGGCAGGTCTATGCCCTGGCACCCATCGCAGCGCCTCAGGTCAATGACCATGGCCCACTTACGCAGCCGGGCCGGAGTCGCCCCCCCATCTGCGGAAGCATTGCCGCCGGCTTTCTTGAGCATGAGGGAAAGAAGTGGGGCAGCTACGGCAACGGCCCCTGCCGCTCCCATGACTTGCAGGAGCCTGCGACGGCTCAACCGCCACTTGCGGTAGTTTTCGCCTTCGGGGCTTCCGCTACCTTTTGTCTTGTCCATAACTCCTGCCCTGGCTAGTGCAGCCGAGCCATTAGGCCCGTGTCCCCCACCCGACGGCTCGCCGTCTTTACACCTGTATGAAAACAAAAAAAGGGATGCGCCCACATCCCCGTGATTGAGACAATCTATGCATGAATGCGCAGTACGCCGTTGTACTTTGCAAACAGTACGCTGTTATAGCCGCCTATCTTCCAACGTGACAGGAAACCTTCGAGATCGTACTATCCTCCCCCCAGGGATAGGGAATCTGGTTCGTATCCACGTCGTCTGGCCAGCAGAAAGCCTCGGGGGTTTTCGGCAGTGGAAGCGCTCGGAGCCTGCCCAGTGGCGGTCCAGTTCCATTGCCCAGAGGAGCCCGTCACGGCTGCGTCGAGTGGTCCATTTGATCGCAGCCACCCCTCAATCTTGTCGACCGGGGCCCCGCGGGCGGATCTGGGTGCATGCAAGGGTTGCGCTGAGGGAACCCGGTAAACGGCCTGAAGGGTGCAACAGCACCATGAGTCGCACCGACTCCGTAGGCTGAGGGGACTCGAACCGGTTCTCAAATACGAAAGCCGCCAAGGTTCTAAGC
>JACQUI010000033.1 GCA_016210395.1 Chloroflexota bacterium
AGTACAACGGCCGGTTCACGGTCCCGGCGGCACAGCCTGGGGATGCCTATCGGCCTCTGCCCACAGAGGTCGAGCTTGACGCCGTACTTTGCTTTGAGTATGACCGGACAGTGGCGATGGACAACACGGTGAGCTTGGGCGGCAAAGAGCTGCAGATCACCCCAGACCAGGTGCGCAGCAGCTACGCGCGCACCACGGTCACGGTGCAGGAGCGGCTGGACGGGCGCGTCGTGGTGTTGCATCAGGGACGTGAGCTGACCAGCACCGACGCCCCTCCCTTCCCATGATGCTCGCCACAATCACTGCCGCCAGAATCGTGGACGCCAGCTGCAGGTCGAATCCCTTGTCCACAAGGTTCGGCACCTGGTGCAACTGGATTGCCCCCACCGCAAACTGGCGCAGTCCGAAAGCCACCTGCGAACGTGACATGGCCGCGCTATCCTACCAGCGCCACCTCTCGCTGGATCGTCGTCGGGGCGATGGGACCGGTCTCTGAGAGGTATGCGTCTTTCCCTGACCGCACAGGCTACCAAACGACTTCCAAGGGCCAAACAGTCCCATGCTACAATGTGCCATGCACTCTCCAAAGCGTGAGTCTAGAGTAGGTGTTCCATCCCGTGATCTGCCGCTCCGGTTGTTCAACGGCATCGCTTCCAGATACGAAGGGCCTGCCGCGTTTTTCTCCTACGGCCAGTACCGGCGGTGGCGCCGCTCCCTTGTATCTCGCCTGCAATTGCCGGCGGGGAGCCGGGTCCTGGATGTCTGCACAGGGACTGGCCTCGTGGCAATGGACATTGCCCGGCGCAACCAAGTCCACGTGGTGGGAATTGACATCTCCGATGGAATGCTGGCTTCGGCGCAGTGCAACCTACGGGGACATGACGTGCAGGATATCGCCCTGGTCCGGGGCAGAGCCGAGCACTTGCCCTTCCCCAACGCAACCTTTGACGCAGTAGTGTTCACCTACCTGTTGCGGTACGTACAAGACCCTCCAGCAGTCCTGCATGAGCTATCCAGGGTCTTGCGGCCAGGGGGGCAACTGGCGTCCCTGGAGTTCTATGTCCCTCCAAATCCAGCCATCCGGCCCCTTTGGATGGCCCATGCATTCCTTTGGATGCCCCTGGCAGCCAGGTTCCTGTCGCCCGGTTGGCGAGAGGTGGGAGGCTTCCTCGGGCCCAGCATTACAGCCTTCTACAAGCGGCACAGCCTGGACGATTTGCGGGCGATGTGGGCTTCCGCTGGAGTGAAAGAGGCCAGGACCAAGATGCTCTCGTTGGGTGGGGCCGTAGTGATGTGGGGCAGCAAGGAGAGCGCGAATGCGTGACGAGTCGCGGCCCGCCTATTACGCGCTGAGCGCAGGAGGGTGGAGAGACTATGTAACTCTCCTGCACACACCCTATACCTTGTGGCATCTGAGCTACGTCGTCTTGGGGGCCGCGGCGGCGCCGGTGTTGCACCTGGACCGGTTGGCGTGGACGGTGCTGGCTTTCTTCCTGGCGGTGGGTCTGGCGGCCCATGCTCTGGATGAGCTACAGGGGAGGCCGCTGAAAACCGGCATCCCCTCAGGCATGCTCAGGGGGATCGGTGGGCTGGCGCTGGCCGGCGCGGTGGGAGTCGGCGTCTACGCGAGCATCAGGATAAGCCTGTGGGGAGTCCCGTTCATAGCCTTCGGCGCTTTCATGGTGCTGGCGTATAACCTGGAGCTTTGGGGAGGGCTCTTCCACACCGACCTGTGGTTTGCCCTCGCTTGGGGGGCGTTCCCAGCCCTGGCAGGATATTGGGCCAACGCCGAAGCCATACGGCCGGCGGCATTGATTGTAGCGGCTGCATGCCTGGCATTGACCTTGGCGCAACGCACGTTAAGCGCCCAGTGTCGGAGCTTGCGACGCAAGGTGACCCATCTCTCTGGATCTGTTGAATACCAGAACGGCCGCCGTGAAGAGCTCACCGTAGCCGCGTTGTTGCAGGTCCCAGAACGCGCCTTACGCTATTTGTCCTACACGGTGCCGCTTTTGGCTCTGGGGTGGCTCGTTGCCCGGTGGGCCTACTGAGCAAACCCTCACCCGCTCCGCGCCTTGCGGCGAGAACGACACCCTTTGTCACTCCACCAGGACCACCTCTCGCTGGACCGCCGTCGTGGTCACCGGCCCCCGCTCCGAGAGGTACACGTCTATCTCCGAACGCATGCCAAACTCCGGCAGGTAGATGCCCGGCTCGATCGTTACCCCCAGCCCGGGCATGAGCACGCGTGTATCGTGGGTCTCGTGGCTGTCCAGGTTCACGGCGTCGGCGTGCACGGTGGCCCCCAGGCTGTGGCCCAGGCGGTGGGTGAAGTAGCGTCCGTACCCTGCCTTTTCGATGACCTCACGCGCCACGCGGTCCACCTGCCACCCCTGCACCTCGTTCCCCTGGCGAAAGGCGCGCTGCATGAACTCCAGCGCCGTGTCACGGGCGCTACAGACGAGGTCGAACACCTCGCGATGTTTACGCGGCACATCCCTACCAACGTACCCAACCCACGTGATGTCTGCAAAGGTCCCGTCCTCGCCCGGCTCCCTGGCCCACAGGTCAATGAGCACCCACTGGCCGCGGGCAAGCCGCGCGATGCTGCCCTGCTCCGGCTCAAAGTGCGGGTCGGCGGCATGGGCGTCCGCCGCGACCACGGGGCCGTCGCTGGACGCCAACCCATGCCGTGCGTACAGCCCTCGGATGAGCTCCGCCACGTCGTACTCGGTGATGCCCCTGCCCAGGTTGGTGCCGATATGCTGGTACGCCTCCAGCACGATCTCGCCAAGGGCGGTTGCGGCGCGCTGGTGCGAGGCAAGCTGCGCCGGACTCCAGCGTTGGGTGGCGTACTGGAAGAGGTCCGCCGAGGACACCACCTGCGCCCCCAGGCTGCGCACAAGCTCCACTGTGCCCGCATCCACGCGGGACGCCCGAGGCAGCACCCCCAGGGGCGAGTACTCCATCGCCACAGGGCCGCCCAGGCCGGACAGCAGCGCTCGCAGTTTCTCCATGAGGTCTGCCCGTCCAAGGTACGCGTCAACTTGCAGGCCTGTCTCGGAGAAGCGGCCTGCGTCCACGTGGTGCGCCAGCGCGCGCGCCTTGCCATCGGACGTCGCCAGCAGGTAGCAGGGCCGCGTGATGTTGCGCACGTTGCCAACCACGTAGCGGAGCACCGGGTTCATGCCCTGATAGTCGAAGACCAGCCAGCCGCCAAGCCCTGCCCTGGTCATGAACTCCGCTGCCTGCCGGAGCACCGATTCGATGCCGCTCATGGCTTTCCCCGGAGCCGGGAGGCTCCCCCTTCCCGCTGCGGGAAGGGGGATAGAGGGGGTCAGGTCCGATGCCATTGCCCGCTGGTAGTCCTCGGGCCGGTTCAGGTCCAGCAGCACGCCGGGATCGCCCATTTCGACCTTCCGCATGCTGTCCCTGTGCCGCTCGACCACTTCCCGCAATCCCTGATGCGACTCCTGCACCCGCAACATCTCCGGCAGGAGCTTCGCCGAGAAGATGACCGGGTGTCCGCCCTTGCCCTGATATGAGGGGTACGTGATGAGGGCCTCGCCTGCCGCGTGCGCCTCGATGACGGCGCGCACGACCGTGGCAGCGCGAGGCTGGTCTACCGACAACACGAGGACCGCTTCCGCATGCGGGTCAATGGCGCGCAGGCCCGCGCGCACAGAGCTGCTTTTGCCCGTGCGATAGCGCAGGTTCAGGGCGGCTGTTGTCCTGGGGAACGCTTGAAGCAAGGGGCGCAGCCGCTCCGAGCGGTATCCGGTGACCACCACCACTTCACTGACGCCCGCCTCCAGGAGCATGCCTACCTGGTGCTGAAGGAGGGTAACGCCACGCCACGGCAAGAGCGCCTTCTGCTGCCCCATACGCGTGGACTCGCCCGCGGCGAGAAGAACGGCGGAGACGCGAGGGATCGGCATAGCCTTAGCATAGGGGAGGCGCGAGGAAAAAGGTAGGGGGCGCAGCATGCTGCGCCCCCTACCTGGGATTACGGTCCTTCTAGAAAGACCTCTCCTTCCAAGGAGAGGGACGCACCGTGTCCGCGATACGTCTTGCCCCTTCCCGTTGCGGGAAGAGCCTGTCCTGAGCCTGCCGAAGGAGGTCAGGGGTTAGGTCTCCCCCCTACCCTCGCAGCGGCTGCGCTCCCTCCAGATCAGGCGTCACGGCTGCGCCGCCTGCGGCTAGGTCGGCCTGCACCTTGCCGTAGATGCGCGCAAGCTGCTGCTCCGGCAGCTTCATGGCCTGGCCGGCGCCTCCGAGCCTGTGCTGGATTATCTCCGCCAGGATGCTCACCGCAATCTCTGCCGGCGTACGGGCGCGGATGTCCAGGCCGACCGGCGCATGTATCTCACGAACGCGCTCCAGCGGGACGCCGCGCTTCAGGAGCTGCTCGTAGATCAGGATAACCTTCCGCTGCGAGCCGACCAGCCCCACATACCCCGCCGGGCTGCGCGACGCCGTCTCCAGCGCCACGTCGTCGAAGTTATGCCCCCGGGTGGCGATAATGATGGCCGTATTCTTGTTGACCGGGAACTGCTTCAGGCCCGTGGGGTAGTCGGCAACGGCGCATGCCTCGGCCTCCGGGAAGCGTTCCTTGCTGGCGAACTCCGGCCGGTCGTCTATCACGTACAGGCGGAACCCCACGGCAGCCGCCAGCGGCGCCAGCGCCTTGTTGATGTGGCCGCCGCCCATGAGGATGATGGTCGCCGGCGACGTGTACGTCTCGACGAATACCTCTGTGCCTTCGGCGGTCAGGACGTTTTCACACTGGCCGTACGGGGCCAGGCGGTCTGCCGTTTCCAACGCAAGCTGGTCCAGCTCCGGCGCACCAAGGGTACCCAGGGTTGTGCCATCCGCCCGCCTGAAGAGCTTGGCTCCAAGCCGGCCGCCGTTGCCGGGCTTCACCAGCGTCGCCAGCACCGCCGTGCCGTTCCCCTCGTACGCCTGCGTCACCTCCCGCGCGATGGGCAGAAAGGCGGCAGGCGTCCACACGGGGTCAATGAGGAAGTACATGGAGCCGCCGCAGACCAGGCCGTCGCGGGCAGCGATGTCCTCGTTCAGGTAATAGTCCTTGTACTCAGGCCCGCCTCGATGTTTGATGATCTCCCTGGCGGCGAACCAGATGTCCCCTTCCACGCAGCCGCCGCCCAGCGTCCCAACGCCGGAGCCATCCTGCCGGATCAGCAGCTTGGCCCCCGCCTTCTGGGGCGTCGAGCCTCTGGTGCCAACCACGGTTGCAATGACAAACGGCTCTCCTCTTTCGGCCAGGGCCAGGGCTTCGCGAAATACGGGTCCCATGTCTACTCCCGGCTACACGCCTTTGGGCCAAATAGCTATCGTTCTGGTGATAGGATACCAAAGGCGCTGCGTTGCCGCCACCTTTTCGGCGCGAACTGCTCCCCCCTCTCCTTTTGATGAGCCTTGCCCGACAACTGCCTGTTATGCCGGAAGGGTGCGAGTCCCGACAGGTCGGGACTGCCGGGGGCTGCCTTGGGGGTGTCCCCTGTAGGGGCGCAAGGCTTGCGCCCCAGAACGGGTGGGGGAAAGCGACCTCTGCCAGGCAAGAACGGGCAAATCTCCGAGTTATCAGGCAAAGCACCCTTTGTGGGAGAGGGTCAGGGCGAGGACTGCCCTTGCGCCCTGGCCTCCAATTCCCTACGCTAGCGGCATAGCTATGCAACGCCTTGCCACAGTCCTCCTGCTCGCCTTCGCGCTGGCCCTCTCCGTGGGCCACGATGTCCTGGCGTTGACGCCCGTGCAGCAGCTTGCCGCTCGCTACCACTTCAACTTCCTCCTGTGGGAGGCCGCCAACCTGCCCTCCAAATGGTCGCACATCCTCTTCACCAAGCTACTCCCCTACCAGCAGTCCGACGCCGGCAAACGCGCCCAGCTCGAAGAGTACTTCCGCCTCAAGAACGATCTCTCGGCACTGCAATGGGAGCTTTCCCAGGCCGCAGCCACGGCGTCGCCCGATCTGCCCGGCATGGAGCAGCGCCAGGCTGAGCTGCTCTCCCGCGCCGCCGAACTGCGCCCCTACGTGGAAGAGACGCTGGAAGCGCTGGTCAGCGACGCCCTGCGAGAAGCAGAGGTGACCCTTCAGCTTGGCGACGCCCTCCTCCCGCCCGTAGACCTGGCGATGGTAGACCTGCCCACCATCCTCATCGTTTCCCCCAGGGACCGCGTCGAGCGCCATGCCTCCTACCTCCTGGCCCCCGGCATTCCTCCCTCCGAGCGCGACGCCCTGGAGTCGGCCATCCTTCAGGGTGAAGACCTCTCGGGGCTCGTGGACGACATCGGCGGCCTCTCCACCTACCCTGCCATCGTCCAGTCCAGCGACCTCCGCTTCGCGTTCATCGTCGCCAGCCACGAGTGGCTCCACAACTACCTCTTCTTCTTCCCCCTGGGGGCGAACATCCACAAGGACGGCGACATGTCCAGCCTCAACGAAACGACGGCCAACATTTTCGGCGATGAGATCGGCAACCGCGTTTACAGCCGCCTCACCGGCGAGCCCGAGCCTCCCCCGCCCCAGCCCTCCGGCCCCGCCGCGCCGTGCCCGCAGGACCAGTTCTGCTTCGACCGCGAGATGCGCCAGACCCGCCAGCGCACCGACGAGCTGCTGGCCGAAGGGAAGATCGAGGAGGCAGAGGCGTACATGGAGGCGCGACGGCAGGTCTTCGTCGCCAACGGCTACTACATCCGCAAGCTGAACCAGGCCTACTTCGCCTTCCACGGCACCTACGCCGATAGCCCATCGTCGGTCAGCCCCATCTACCGGCAGCTCCTGGAAGTGCGCCAGGCCTCGCCGTCCCTGTCCGCCTTCATCCGCACCATGCGCGGCGTCTCCAGCTATGGTGAGTTTCTGGAGCTCCACGCCAGGCAGACGGGGGGGTCCTGAAGGCTGTTGATAGGCCGCCTGCGACTGGCCATCACAAAGACAGGCCCCCATTTGTCATGCTGGAGCGAGGTGGTCAGAGGACACCTGTCGTCCCCTGCGACCGCCTCGCGAAGCACCTCTCACCCGTCCGCAGTCCCGTAAAGGGCTGCGGCAGCGGCCCGTCGCCTGTTCCTGCAATAGCAGGCAGGCCGTAGCGTCCCGCCTCTCCCTCTAGGAGAGGCCATAGCCTGCCCTGAGCGCAGCGAACGGGGCAGTCGGGTGAGGGTGAGGCGTCTCCCTTACTATGCGCTGCCCCGGGGCGAGAAGACCTCGCCCCTACAAGGTTTGCCTTCGCAAGCGTTCATCCATGCAATCCCTGCAGGATGGGTTGCAACCGCTGCGCGTCCCGCGCCAGCAACCGCGCAAGCTGTCGGCCTGCGCCCACCAGGAACGCCTGCGGGTCCGGATGCGCCGACGCCGCCTGCCGCAGGAACGCGGCGGCCACCTGGTCGGTCAGGGCCGGGCCGCCCTCATTATTCGCCGACGACAGCAGCAGCGGCAGGAAGTCCAGGCGCTGGGTGAAGGCGCACACCTCTTCCGGGGCGCAGGCATGCACGAAGGCGTGGATGCGCGGCGGCGATGGCGGCAGCCCGTAGCGCACACTGCCCGAGGCGTCCCGCCAGCCGACGATGGCCGCCTGCAAGCTGGTGCGCAGCAGCTTCGGCAGCTGCGGGTTGTCGCGATAGACCGACGCCTCGTCCGGCAGCCCCTGCCCGCGGGCCACCGGCTTGCGCGACGGGTCCACGCCCTCGGTCACCACGTTGCACACGACGGCGTACGTCGCAGACCCCGCATGAGCAGAGTGAATCGGGGTCGCAGATCCCGTATGAGCAGGGCGAATCGGGACAGGCGCATCCTCGCCGGCGCGCACCAGCGCGCCCAGCGGCGGGGCGCCGTACAGCTCGTAGCACTGCGCCGTAAACTGCGCGCTGGCCGTGGCAATGACTTCGGCGAGGGGGGAGAAAACCTCAGGCATCGGCAGTCGAAACTCCCAGCATGCTCCTGAAGCTTTTCTCAATTTCTAACCGAATAGGTGGCAAATCCCCCTTAACCTTGTCCCACGCAGCCGTCCATCTTTCTTGTTGCATCTTGGGGTCAATCCCCCTATCCTCTCTTGCAACGAACACGAAAAATTCCACGAATGCACTATATGATTCATTGTTGAATTGTTCTATTCCCCTACACAAAGATTCATCAAAGTAAATCCTATTCTCATCAAAAAAGGTGACGAATTCATTGCCTGCGTCTTGCGCGGATTTGAGTTTCGATTGGCGATCTGGTTCGCCTGCCAGTTGCATCGGGTTGATTAGAGAAACGAAGCACCTTTCGGCTTGGGCCAGTTTCTTGTAAAGCGCCTCTGTCACCTCAGCCTGTTTTTCATGTAGTCTAGTGAAACGCACCTCGTGCTCTAACGCCGCTTGCCGAAGGCGGTCTTTGAATGACTCCAGTTCCTGTTCATTGACCGCCTTCAAGTGTGCTTCATGTGCGGCCTTTTCTCGTTGGAGGTCGCCCTTGAATCTTTCAAGGTCTTTGTCGAACACACGGCTTATTGCTTTGTGCAACACAAATACGATAAGGCCACCAACAACACTGCTTGACACTAATGCAGTGAATCCCGTTAATACCAGACCGGGAACGTCCAAGCTCAATGCCCTCCTTCTCTCCTTGCTCCACGCCTTGCCGGAAGTATAGACGGGCTGGCGGCTGCCCGCTAAGGCTTGTGAGCGTTCACCCGGCTGGCGCATCGGTTTGCACCTGAAGGCGGCGAGCCAGGGTCAATTGGTACCGCGTCTCCAGGTTCAGCCAGATCTCTGCGTCTATACCGAGCACTCGTTCCAGTTGCAGCGCGGTGTCGGCGGTGATGCCCTTCTTGCCCCGAATGATCGCATTGACGCTCTGTAGCGGCCTTCCCATAGCCTTGGCAAGCGCCACTTGCGTCATTCCCCGCTCCTCTAGCTCCTCCTTCAGGAACTCGCCTGGGGGATAGAGCGCGTTGGTCCTGAACCGAGTGGGTGTGCTAGTTGCCATGATGGTTGCTTACCTCCAAAATTTCAAGCTCATTTTCGTTGACCTTCCGTAGAATCAGTCGCCAGCGCCCGTGAAGCGCCACTGAGTAGATGTCGTTCCCGACGCCAGTGAGCTTGTGAAGGCGAAGAGAGTGCACCGGGGACAAGAGTGAGAACGTGGGGACTTCTTCCAGGAAAATCAGCCGGCGAACGTACCAGCGGCCTACCTCTTGCCCCCACTTGCGAATCGCAAGGCGTTCGTCCTCACCACATCCCTGAAGTTCCTTTGTGGAGAAACGAAGTATCACGTTTGAATTATAGGATTACAGTGAAAGGCTGGCAAGGCAGCGGGATGTGACATTCACCACCATCGTCCCTGTCAGAATGACAACGGAGTGCGTTCGTTGAGACTCCTGGACAAATGAGGGCACAGGTAGGGGCGCACCCCCCATCCTCAGTCCTTCCCCCGCAAGGGGGGGAAAGAAGCATTGTCCACCGCACCCTAAAGGGTGCGGCTTCCTGCCCTCAAGCCATGCTGCATCACACCCACCGCGTCCGCTTGCTCCAGGCCTTGCCGGAAGTATAGACGGGCAGGCGCTGGCCCGCTAGCGCCTCCTCCACCATCTGGCGGAACAGCTCGCGGTCGGAACCGTTGATCACCGCTTGCTCGTGCGCCTCCACGATGGCGGCGGGGTAGCCCAGCCCCCGGCGGCACTGGTCCAGGATGGCGGCGTGGGCCAGCCCAAGCAGCGTTTCATTCTGTGCAACCCAGGCGGGCGCCTCCACCCGCGCGATCTCCTCGCCGGCGTTCAGGTAGAAGAAGCTGACCTCGTGCCCCTTGTAGTACCGCTCCACGATGGACGACGCGCTCTCGAACAGGGCGGAGCGCTGCCCCGGCGCAAGCGTCTGCGCAAAGAGGTCGCGGTCCAGCAGGCCACCCACAGCATCGCAGGGGCGTTGGCCAGCGGGAAGCTGGCCGCAGTACTGGTCGCACTGCGGCGCAGGATAGGGGCAGTGGGCCAGGCGCAGGGCGTTGGCGACGCCCGCGCCTGCAGGCAGGCTGATGTACGCGGCCAGGGCAAACGGCCCCTTCTCCGACAACGCATGCAGGCGGTCCAGCGCGGGCAGCAGGCGCTCCTCCAGCAGGACGCGGCGCACCTCGTCCGGGTACTGCTGGTCGGCAGGCCCCCACAGGATGAGGGAACCGTCTATGAGGGCGAGGGTAGGCAGGCCATCGCCCGCCGTCTCCTCGGCAAGGTCCGCCAGCGCGACGACCTCGTCAATGGAGCGTTTGATGCCCAGGAGCGGCCCATCCAGAGGGTAGACCTGCGCCGAGTGCGGCACGTGGATAGAGAGGGCGTCGCCGGTGTAGAGGGTGGGAGCGCTCTCCAGGCGGGCGTCCGGGCGAGCGCCGTACTGGAGCATCACCTTGCTGATGTTGACCAGGGCGCAGCGGGCCGCCAGGTGGCGCTCCACGTCAATGTGCGAGCCGTCCGTCGCCAGCGCGCGGTAGTCCGGCGGCGCGGCGACAGGATCGAAGCGGGCCGAGGGGTCTTTCGGCAGGCGCGGCGCGGGCCACGCGAAGCGCCCGGCCTCTCGCTTTCGGTTGAGGGCGTCGCCGTCCGCGGTGGCCAGCGACTCCAGCGCCGCGCGCAGGCGTTCGGCGCGCTCCTGGCCCTGGGCCTGGAGGTCGCCTGCCAGGGCCTCTATCTGCTGGGATACGCTGTCCAGGTTGAGGGGCATGATCGCACCCCGCGCGCCATGTCCCCTCTCCGCAGCGGAGAGGGGACTACAGAGGAGAGGTCGCCCTGGCTCTGGGCGGCTTGGCAAGAAATACCAGGATGGTTGAGCCGAAGACAAGGACGCCGAAGACGGTGAAGATGGCAACGTAGTTGCCGGTGGCATCGTACGCCATCGCGGCTGCCATGGGGCCGAAGGCGTTAAAGATCATCTGGGTAGGCCAAACGACGCCGCGGATAGCTCCCAGGGAGTCGCGGCCATAGTAGTCGGCCATGATAACCTGCTGCAGGGTGCCCATCCCGCCGGACACCAGCCCGTAGTAGGCGCTCCAGAGAAGGGCGTTGGCAGCGCTGTTCACCGCTAGGAGCGTCAAGAAGCCAATGGCCATGAAGAAAAACGTGCCGGCGAGGGTGACGCGCACCGGAATGCGCTCGGCCATGAAGCCGAACGCGAGCGACCCCACACCGCCAAACACCGAGAGAACGACTACTGACGACACCGCCACCATGTTGCTGATGCCTTTGTCGGTCATATACGGGATCTGGTGGAGGTTCAGCGCAGGGGCAGCGATAAACATCAGAGAGAATGCGCCGGCGAGCAGATAGAAGGAGGGCTCGCGCAGCACCTGCCTCACCGTGTAGGAGGAGTCGGCCTTGCGCTGGGAAGCCGGCTTGCCTGAATCGGACGTGGGTGGGTCCTTACTCTGGACAGGGTCACGGCCATCGGGGAGGAGGCCCATGTCCTCTGGGCGGCGGCGCAGAAACAGGGCGGCAGGGATCATCGAAACGGCCCAGGTCAACACGCCGGTCATGGCCGCCGCGATGCGCCAGTTGCCTTTGGACACAAGAAACTGGACGTACAGCGGCGTGACGGCGTTGCCGAGCCGCCCTCCAAGCCCGCTCAGGGCCACGGCGCGGCCCCGCCGCGCGACAAACCATTTGGGAATGACGACGCTTCCGGCCAGCGCAATGGCGCCCATGGTCACCGTCCGGCCTATGACCTGGAGCGCGTAGAACTGCCAGAGGGTGTTCATGAATGCCATAAGCAACAGTGAAGCCCCGAGCAAGGCGAACGCGACAGTGATCACCCAGCGGGGGCCGAAGCGGTCAAGGGTTGGCCCGATGATCAGGGCTAGCGCCCCGCCGGCAAGGGTGCCCACGGTGATGGCGCCAGTGAAGAGGGTGCGGCTCCAGTGGAACTCTGTGGTGATCGGCTTGAGGAAGACGCTGATGACAGGGTGGGTCTCCGCGCTCTGGGTGAATCCCACCAAGGCCATAACGATCACGATCACCCACCCGTAGTAATGGCGGCGTTTGGCCTTGGGCTGCGAGACGGTCTCTGCTGTATCCATAGAATAGGGCGGTATTCCTTCCTTGTGTCACATCAATGAGGCTGGCGAGCCATCATGATAACAAGGAAATGCTCCTAAGGCGAGAGCGTCCAGGGCCACGCGCAGGCGTGCGGCGCGATCCTGGCCTCGGGCCTGCGAGAGGTCGGTGAGACGAATTGTCATGCTAGAGCGAGGTGGTCAATCAGCCCCTGTCCTGGTCCACAACTGCCTCGCGAAGCATCCCTTACCCGTCCCGCCGTCGCGCACAGGGCTGCGGCAGCAGCCCGCGTTCCTCTACTGCCTAATCAGTTTTCACTCGTAAGGCCCTCGTGCCCCTACACCACGCCCAATGCCCCTCGAATTGCGACCGCCACCGCATCAAGCTCCTCACGCTTTGGCCGCGAGGGCAGCCGCCCCCGGAGGCCAACGCCAAAACGATCGCCCCGGAAGCGGGGGATGACGTGCAGGTGGAAGTGGGCTACCTCCTGGCCCGCCGCTTCGCCGTCGGCGACGTGGAGGTTGACGCCGTGGCAGCCCGTGGCCTCGCGCACCGCCGCGCTCAGGCGCATCGCCACGGTGAAGATGCGCGCGCCGGTCTCCGGCGGCAAGTCTGCGATACCGGCGGCGTGGGCCTTGGGGATCACCAGCGTATGGCCTCTATTCACCGGGCGCGTGTCCATGAAGGCGGCCACCAGCTCGTCCTGGTGCACGAAGCTGGCCGGGGCCGCCCCCGCAACGATCCGGCAGAAGATGCACGCTTGGTCCATGGCGCCGCCTTCGGTCAAAGTGAGTCGTCGGGAACAGGCTGGCGCAGCGTTCCGCCTCTCCCTTGAGGGGAGAGGCCGGCGGCAGTCGGGTGAGGGTGAAGCGTCTGCCAGCCGTAGCATCCCGTCTCCTCGCAAAGGCGCACCGGCTATCCCCTACCGCAGCACCCGCTCATCGCCCACGCGGCGCGTCACCCGCTTCTGGTCCAGGTGCTCCATGAGCGCCAGGGCGTACTTCCGGCTCGCCCCAAACATGTCCCGCACCTGCGCCACGGTAATCTTGCCCTCCGCCTTCAGGTGCGCCATGACGCGGTCCACCATCTGCTGGTACGCCTGCGCGGCGAAGACCACCGAGTCGCTGACCTTGACGACCTTCCCCTCCTCGATCAGCACGTTCAGCAGGTCAGGCGCAGGCGGCTCAGCCGTCGGCGGCGAGAACGGCTCCGACTCCAGCAGGCGCACGTACTCATCCAGCCGCCGCCGCTGCTCCGGCGTGACGGCGATGCGGTGCTCGGGCAGCCGGACCAGCGTCTCCTCTTCGACCACCACGCCTTCTTTCACCAGCCGTTGCATCGCCGGCGCCGATGCCTGCCCCTCCAGCCCCAGCTTGCCGCGCAGCTCCTCTTTTGGCTGGCCGCGCCGCAGCGGGTTTTGTTTGTGGTACGCCGCCAGCGCCGCCTTCGCCCGCTCCGCCACCTGCGACCACACGGACGCCGGCAGCAGCAGCACGCCCGGTTGGGGCGCATCGCCGCCCAGCGAGACCAGCGCGCCCCGCTCCAGCATCGCCTGCGCGTTCTCCCGCGCCTCCCCCAACGCCAGGTTCGCCCGCTCTGCCAGCGACGGCAGGTCCAGCGGCCCCCACGACTCCAGCGCCTGCACCAGCAGCTCTTCCGGCGACCCTTTCTCCAGTGTCGCCAGGCGCTCCAGCGTCGGCGCGTGGAAGCGGCGGTGGCGCTTTGCGTGGGCATCGAGGATCACGCCGCCGCCCAGCGTGGCGTCGCCTGCGCGAATGACGAAGAAGTCCCCCTTGGCCACCGCCACGGCCTCCGACAGGTGTATCTGTGCCCACCCCGTCTCTCCGGGCGGCATTTCGTCCCTGTCCAGCAGGCGCACGCGGGCAAGCGCCTCCGATGCGCCTGTGTGGAAGGTGACAGGCGCGTTGTGTTTGAGCGGCCGCACGGCATCGCCGACCAGCCGCAGCCGCACGTCAACCGCCTCGGTGGGCTTCAGCCAGCCGGGTATCGTGAGCACGTCGCCGCGGTTGACCTCGTCGTGGGACACACCGGACAGGTTGACGGCGGTCCGCGTCCCAGGCAGCGCGACATCTTCGCTCTTGCGATGGGTCTGCAGGCCACGGATGCGCGCCCGTTTCCCCGCCAGCACAAGCTCCACCTCCTGGCCAACCCGGAGCTGGCCATCGGTGAGCGTGCCCGTCACGACGGAGCCGAAGCCTGAGATGACAAACGAGCGGTCTATGGGAAGCCTCGGGCGGCCGGTGTCCCTGCGAGGCGTCGTGACGTCCAGGGCGGCGTCAATGGCGGCCAGCAGCTCCGGCAGCCCCTGGCGGGTCACCGACGACACCGGCAGGATGGGCGCGCCCTCCAGAGAGGTGCCCTGCAGCGTCTCTTCCACCTCCGCCGCCACCAGGTCCAGCCAGTCCTGCTCCACCAGGTCCCGCTTGGTGAGCGCCACGATGCCCCGCTTCACCTGGAGCAGGTCCAGGATCGCCAGGTGCTCCTTGGTCTGCGGCATGACCGATTCATCGGAGGCGATCACCAGCAGCGCCAGGTCTATCCCACCAACGCCGGCCAGCATGTTCTTGATGAACCGCTCGTGGCCGGGCACGTCCACGATGCTGACCTCCCTGCCGCTGGGCAGCGTGAGCCAGGCGAAGCCCAGGTCAATGGTCATGCCCCGCTCCTTCTCCTCGCGGAGGCGGTCCGGGTCAATGCCCGTGAGGGCCTTCACCAGTGTGGACTTGCCGTGGTCAACGTGGCCTGCGGTGCCGATAACGAACATGGGGCTGTGAGGGCTTTCCGTTAGATTGGCAACCACTCATGGACGGTGGAATTGGCCCATGCCTTGCGTTGGCCTTCGTTTGTAGGGGCAGGGTCTCCCTGCCCGCGTCCCACGCGCCTGCCC
>JACQUI010000374.1 GCA_016210395.1 Chloroflexota bacterium
ATTGCGGACACTGCTCCGTTCTCCTGCTAGCGACGGCGAAAGGTGCCTGGCAACGGCTAATTGTAGCCGTAGCGCTGCGGGTGGTACAGGGCAGCGTCCCCAGCGCTATTGGGCTAGCACCTGCGCTCCCCGGGCCGCCGGCAGAAGCACTCGCCAGCTTCCAGCCACCTCGTTGTCCTGGGCGGACGCCTGCAACGCCTGGCCGACGGCCTGGGCCTGACCATCGCTGCCGGCTAAGGCGATGATGGAGGAGCCCGCCCCAGAAAGGAATGCGCCGAAGGCGCCGGCGTCCAGAGCCGCCTGAAGGAGCTTGGGCATGGCGGGGAAAAGGACCTGCCGGGGCCGCTGGTGCAGGCGGTCCTGGGTCGCCAGGCGCAGCGCCTCCAGCTTGCCCGTGAAGAGGCTGCTTACCAGGAGCGCCGTACGCCCGATGTTGAACACGGCGTCCTGGCGGTTGATCAGCACGGGCAGCACCGCCCGCGCCTGGGCGGTGGGCATGGCGAAATCGGGCAGGAACAGGACTGCCCGCAGCTCCGGTGGCACCGGGACGGGGGCTGTCACCAGGCCCTGCTCGTCATCTTGCACCACGATCTGGCAGCCACCCAGCAAGGCCGGCGCCACATTGTCCGGGTGGCCGTCCAGGGCGGCAGCCAGCAGGAGCAGCTCCCTTTGGGGAAGGGCGTCGTCGCAGAGGGCGTTGGACGCCAGCACCCCTGAGAGGGCAGCGGCCGCGCTACTCCCCAGCCCCCGGCTCAGCGGGATGCGGTTGTGGCAGATGATCCGCACCGGAGGCACCGTCTGCTCGATGCGCTTGCAGAGGGCGGCCATTCCCTGATAGACCCAGTTGTCGGTCTGGCGGGACAGTTCCTTCTCACCCTCGCCCGCGATCTCTATGAGTCGCTGGCCGCTCCGCTCCACTGTCACCGTGTTCTGCAGGTCGAGGGCGAGGCCCAGGCAATCGAAGCCAGGGCCCAGATTGGCAGTGGTCGCCGGCACGTGGACGGTGACGTAGTCTCGCGGCATAGTCCTCCTTGGGAAGTGGCCTCAGTATACCCTGCATGCTAGCGCTCCGTAAGCGCACATGGGTACTGCCGGGAGGCCACTCAGCCCTCTATAATCGACACATGGGTAGAAGCTGGCGGCGGCGTATGCCTGCCGTTTTGGGTGGCATCCTCTTTATGGTGTTAGCCAGTTGTGCGCAGGAGGCCGCGCCGACGACGCCCGCGGTCCCGACAGCAACCTCGACGGCCGTGGCTCCAACCGCTGCCTTCACACCTTTGCCCCCGGCTACGCGCATACCCTCGCCCACGTCGACACCTGCTCCCAGTCCGGTTCCTCCGCCGACGTCCGCTGCGGTCCCTCGGCTAGGCGAGATCCCCTCGCCTTTTCAGAAGTTCTCCCCCCTGCTTTCGGTCACGATCGATGGCGATTATCTGATCATCAGAACGACAGGGGTCCCGGACCATCCGAGCCCGTACTTCCCCAGGAGCGACAGTCGCTACGAACCATACAACGGCAGAAACGTGTACTTTCGGCAGAATCCCAATCGGATTGCAGCGCAATCGCTCGTCCTGCGGCTCCCCCTGCATCCTCAGAAGTCGGACCACCTGGTTTCAACACCTTTGGGTCCGATTGGCGTTGCGATCAACGGGGTGCCGTTTTTTAACCAGTACGCCGGGCCCAACCGCCCGCTCACTCAGGAAGTAGACTCCTTTGATCAGCACAACGGGCATCCGCAAATGACGGGAATGTATCATTACCATGTCGAGCCGACGAGCCTGACATCAAGGTACGGCCGCGATTCGCTCGTCGGATTCCTATTGGATGGCTTCCCCGTATACGGCTCCGAAGAGGGCGGCCAGACGCTGCGCAGCGCCGACCTAGACGAATTCCACGGCCACTGGCACAAAACCACGGAGTACCCGGAGGGCATTTATCATTATCACATCACGGCGGATGCGCCTTACATCAACGGCATCGGCTTTTATGGGGGTACGGCAAGGTAAGCCCGACGAAGGGGAGGGCGCGCATTGGGCGCGACTTTGATGGACATGGGCGCGGGGGGCGCGCTGGCGGAGGAGCAGGCCCGCCTGGTGGCGGTGGCTAGAGGCCGGGTGCAAATGGTTGGCTACCGCGATTTCGTGCGCCGCCAGGCGGTGTCCTTGCGGCTGCGAGGCTACGTCCTCAACCTGCCCTCCGGCGAGGAGGTGCTGGTGGAGGCGGAGGGTTCGCGGGAGGCCCTGGAGGAGCTGCTCCTCCAACTGCGGCGTGGCCCTCCCCTGGCCGCGGTGCAGAACGTGGGCGTGACCTGGGCCCAGGCGACGGGGCAGTTCCCGGACTTCCGCGTCCGCTGACCGGGCCTCTGGATAGGCGTGCGTTAGTGGCTGCCGAAGGCGATAGGGCCTCCGGGAGGGGCTTTTCGTGGTCCCTAATGATGAGGTTATCAAGGGACACCGAGGGCAGCGAAAGGTAGGCGCCACGTGGTAGTCTCAAGGTTGGGCGCCTGGTTCTCTGGCCTTAGCCTGCGCTACCAGGTGGCCATTGGGGTGGCGGCTGGAGTAGCGCTGGTTACCCTGGCGTTCGGCCTTGTTGCCACCTATGTGGTGCAGCGGAATATCCGGGTGGCTAAGGAGGAAAGGCTCAGCCAGG
>JACQUI010000381.1 GCA_016210395.1 Chloroflexota bacterium
ACGCATGAGTGGGAGGGCCTTGCAAGGCCCTCCCACGCTTGTATGATGATTGGGACGCAAACGTTCTTCCCATTGTGCAAACAGAGCAAGCAAGGGTTCTCCGTGCCGTCTCCTGCCCGCTCACCCCATTCGCCCCACACTGGTGGCAACGCCGTCGTCGGCCGCCTGGATTTCCATGCGGTAACTCGTGACCGTTGGGATGACCTGGAGCGCCTCTTCGATGCCCCCGGGGGGCCCAAGCACTGCTGGTGCATGGTGTGGCGCGCCATGCCAAAGGGCGCGAGCCGGTCCGATAGCCAGGCCAAGAAAGAGGCGCTGGAGAGCCGTGTGCAGCAGGGTGTGCCCATAGGTATCCTTGGATACGTGGATGGCGAACCGGCGGCGTGGTGTTCCGTGGCGCCCCGAAACACCTTTCGCGATCTGGGCGGTGCGCATCTTCCGGGCGATGCGCCCGAGAGCGTATGGTCCGTTGTCTGCTTCTTTGTGCCCCGGCCCCTTCGCCTGCAGGGGGTAGCCAGGAGCCTCCTGGAAGCGGCGGTCGTCCACGCGCGCAGCAACGGGGCAAAGATGCTGGAGGCATATCCAGTAGACCTCAACTCCCCCAGCTACCGGTTCATGGGATTTGTCTCCACATTCAAAGCCTTGGGCTTTCGAGAAGTAGGGACGGCGGGAACCAGACGCCATGTCATGCGGCTGCCGCTCTAGCCAGGCGCCATCGGCCCCTTCCCCAAACGCGCCACCGCCTGGTACCCTCGTCCTATTGTCACACCGGCAAACATCGCGCTCCCCTCAACCCCCGCCTTCGTCCGCCGCCCTCGTGTCCAGGGCAAAGGCCTCCCATGGTGCGAATCTCGGATTCGTTTCCCCCCAAGAAATTAACGAATCCAGCTAGCATTCCAACATGGCCTAGGTCGCCGAAAACACACCCCTCCTCCCATGCCGGAACCCCCGGACCTTATGCCCATATGCCGGCGTCCTTGTGCTCCTTGCCCCGGCGAGCGCTATCTAGTAAAATCTCCTGGTGCTTCAGTAATAACTCTTCCAAGACTCGGCTGGACGACTTCAAAGGGCGTATGGCTGTTCACGTTCCTACCAGACGCATCGAGCGCGCCTTGCATCTCTCCACGCTGGAAGGCATGTTCTTCGGCGCGATGCAAGGAGCAGGCGAGCATTTTACATCGGCCTATGCAATCGCCCTGGGCGCAAGCAACTCACAGCTTGCAGCCCTGGTTTCCTTGCCGCAGCTCCTTGGGGCGCTATCCCAGGCCGTCGCCGCCCGCCTGAGCACGTATATCCGACGCCGCAAGCGATGGCTCGTACTTTTCGCTCTTCTTCAGGATTTCACCTGGCTGCCCATCTTGTTTCTGGGGTTTGCGGGCCTGGGCGACGGCTATGCCGTGTACTGGCTCATCGGCGTGTTATGCGCCTACACTGCGTTCAACTCCATAGCGGCCGTCGTCTGGAGCGGCATCATGGCTGAAGCCGTGCCGGACCGCATCAGAGGCCGCTACTTTGGCGGCCGCAGCCGGTGGGTCACCGTGGCGCACATGGCCAGCTTCTGGGGGGCCGGAACCCTGCTGTTTGCCCTGCGGGAGCACGGTCTTGCCGGGTTCGGCATCGTGTTCGGGCTTGCGTTCCTCTTCCGCGCCGTTTCCGCTGGGTTGTTCACCACCTTGCTGGAGCTGCCACAGGAGTCTCGGCACAACCACTCTTTGGGCTTGTGGCCCTTCGCCCGCCAGTTGTTCACCACCAACCTTGGCAGGGCCACACTGTACGTCTTCTGCCTTTCCTTCACGACCAACCTTGCCTCGCCGTACTTCACGCCCTTCATGCTGCGGGACCTGAATCTCAGCTACATGGCCTTTACGTTGCTGGAGCTGGCTACGGTTTTTGCATCCATCCTTGCGGTCACACACTGGGGAGCCGCGGCCGACAAGGCCGGAAACCAGAAGATCATGCGCATCTGCGGCATCCTGGTGGCCGTCGTCCCGTTGCTGTGGCTGGTGTCCCGCAACGTGCTCTGGCTGGGCTTCGCCCAGTTCTACTCAGGCGTCGTGTGGGCGGGATTCAACCTTGTGTCGGTGAACTACATCTATGACGCCACAACGCCTGAAAACAGGCTGGCCTATCTTGGCTACTACAGCGCAGGCGTAGGCGTTGCCGTCGCCCTGGGCGCTCTTGCAGGCAGCCTGCTCCTCCGGTTCTTGCCGCCCATCATGGGGTCAGCCATCCTCAGCCTCTTTCTCGTGTCCGGCCTGCTGCGTTTCCTCACGGGGCTGGCCTTTCTCCCCTTCATCAGGGAGGTGCGGCGAGTCCGCACTATCGGGGCCGCAGAGCTCTTCCACATCCTCTTGGGCGGCAGCGCCGTTCACCGGCCTGCACACCTTGGCCGGCTGCACGTCCACCTGCGCCTGCACGGTCATAGGGACGAGTAGGCCCCCTTGAGCCTCAGGCCGCCGGCATCTTGGGCTGTATAATGGAATGTGAGGCAACCGCCCGCCGGGACGCGCCTGTTCTCTACTGGCCGTCCTGACCTCTTTGTCCCATGCTTCGGGTGACGCTGGAAGATGCGGACTCCGGCCGCCCCGCAGCCGAGGTGTCGTTTTCGGCCCGGCGAGGGACCTCACCCGCTGCTTTGGGGGGTGGAATGGCTGCACCTACCGTGCTGGTCGTTGAGGATGAGGAACACCTGCTGCAGGCGTTGTGCTCCAGCCTCGTCCAGGAGGGGTACCAGGTCAAGACCGCGCAGGACGGTGAGCAGGGCCTGGAAGTCGCGCGGTCGGCCCGGCCCGACCTGGTGATCCTCGATGTGAGGCTCCCTACAATGGACGGCCGGGAAGTGTGCCGTAGCATCCGGAAGGAGAGCGCGGTCCCCATCCTCATGCTCACGGCCGGAGACCACGAGATTGACCGCGTCGCCGGCCTTGAGATGGGTGCGGACGGCTACGTGTCCAAGCCCTTCAGCATGAGAGAGCTTATGGCCCGCGTGAAAGCCATGCTCTGCAGGTCAAGGATGACGCCTAACCACGCGCCGGGCGACTGGCCCAAAGTGCTGCGCGCCGGCGACCTGGAAATGGACTTGACCAGTCACGCTGCAAAGCTTCAGGGCCAGCCCCTCGATCTGAAACCCAAGGAGTTTGACCTCCTTGCCCTCTTGGTGTCCCACCCGGGCCAAGCCTTCACGCGAGAGCAGGTGCTACAACAGCTCTGGGGCTACGACTACGCGGGCGATACCCGCGCCGTTGACGTGCACATCCGCTGGCTGAGGGAGAAGATTGAAGAGGACCCCAGCCATCCCAGGCGCATCAGCACCGTACGAGGCGTCGGCTATAGGTTCGAGGGGTGAGGGTCTACATGGCGAGAAGATTGCACAAGAAGGCTACAGAACGGGGGCCAACGAAAGTCAGCCTCCGTTCTGCTGTTCATCGTAGCACGGGGAGCAGGGGGAGAACGCACATGCTAGAATACGGGGCATGGCCGTGCAGATCGTTCTTCACGCTGACATGGATGCCTTCTACGCCTCAGTGGAGCAGTTGGACAACCCTGAGCTGAAGGGGAAGCCGGTGCTGGTGGGCGGCAATCCCCAGGGCAGGAGCGTTGTGGCAGCGTGTTCCTACGAGGCCCGCAAGTACGGGGTGCATTCCGCCATGCCCATGTCGCAAGCTGTGCGCCTGTGCCCGCAGGGCATTGTCGTTGCGCCGCGCTTTCGCAGGTACGGCGAGATGTCCGGCCAGGTGATGGGGATCTTCCGGGCCATTACGCCACTCGTGGAGCCGATCTCCCTGGACGAGGCCTTCCTGGACATCACCTACCTTGTTCAACGTGGCGCGCCTCTATTCGTTGCGGGCAGGGACCTGAAGGAGCGAGTCAAGGAGGAGACGGGGTTGGTGGTTTCCGTGGGTATCGCCGCCTGCAAGTCCGTCGCCAAGATAGCCTCTGACCGGTGCAAGCCGGACGGCCTTCTGGTCGTTGAGCCGGGGAAGGAGCGGGCGTTCCTGGCGCCGCTGCCGGTCAAAGAGCTGTGGGGCGTCGGCCCCAAAACGGAAGAGCGCCTGCTCCAAGATGGGATCCGCACCTTGGGCGATCTGGCCCGGCAGAGCGAGTCCTGGGCAAGGGAGCGCTTCGGCAAACGGGGGCCGGAGCTGCTGGCCCTGAGCCGGGGCGAAGACGATCGCCCTGTGGTAGCAGAGCGCGACGCCAAGTCCATCAGCGCCGAGGAGACCTTTGAGAACGACATCTCTGACCCCGAGGCCATTGCTTTTCAGCTTTCCAAGCTGTGTATGAAGGTGGCGATGCGCTTGTCCAAGGAGGGAGTCAAGGGAAAGACGGTGACGGTGAAGCTCCGGCTGGCTGACTTCACCACCTTCACAAGATCGGCGTCGCTGCCGGCCCCTGTTGCGGATGCTGCGGCGATACAGCGCGTTGCGCAGCAGTTGGTGGTGAAGGAGTTGCGGCCCGGGCGGAAGTTCCGTCTCCTGGGGGTAGGGGTGTCCGGCTTCAGCGATGAGGGCCAACTACCACTGATCGAGCAGGGTTGAGAGACTGGCGATTCGCCGAAGGCGAATCGCCAGTCTCTTGTGTGCTTTGGAGGTCTAATGCCCGCCGCCGGCCCAGGCGACGCGGGAGAAGTCGCGCTCCTGGCGGGTCATCATCTCCAGGAGGGCGGAGCGCCCCTGCTTGTTGGCGTCCAGCGCCCGCTTGATGGCGGGGACCACCTGCTTGGGGTCCTCCACGCGCTCGCCGTAAATGCCCAGGGCCTCGCCCAGCTTGGCGTAGCTGCCGCCCAGCAGGTTGCTGCCGAACCGCTCGCTGGCGGCGGGCATATTGCGGTCGTAGCCGCCCATGCGCCCGTTGTTCAGCACAACGGTGATGATCGGCGCGTTGGCGCGGACCGTCGTCTCGAAGTCGAAACCGGCCATACCGATGGCCGCATCGCCCAGCAGGTGCACGACGGTCTTGTCCGGTGCGGCGAGCTTTGCGCCGATGGAGATACCCAGGGAGTAGCCGAGCTGGGTGGAGTTGCCCCAGCCGATGTACCCGTGGGGGATGACCGGCTGGTAGAAGGGCGTCATCTGGTCGCGCGGGTTGCCGGAGTCGTGGGTCATGATGGTGTTCCGGCGGTCGAGGGTGTGCATCATGTCCCAGATGACGCGGTAGGGGTTGATGGGGCGCTCGTCGGAGGTGAGCTTGGGCATCCACTTGTTCAGCCATTCCTGCTTGACGGCCGCTACTTCCTTTGCCACGGCGTCGTTGCCCTTGCGGCCGTTGGGGCCTGCCTGCTTCTTGACCTCGGCGATGAGCTGCTGGAGGACCAGCTTCACGTCGCCAAGGACGGCGGCGTCCAGGGGGTACTCGTTGTTCAGGTCGCGCTCGTCGTTGGTGCACTGGACCATCGTCTTGCCGTGGGGCACGGGCGAACCCACCAGGGAGACGTAGAAGGTGGAGCCGATGCCGAAGACAAGGTCGGCCTTGCGCAGGAAGTGCTCCACCATGCCGGTGGCGGTGTTGCCGCCGTTGCCCAGGGCAAGGGGATGGTCTTCGGGGAAGGCGCTCTTGCCGGTGGTGATGGTCATGACCGGAGCGTTGGCAAGCTCGGCGAACTCGCGCAGCTCGTTCCACGCCTCGCAGTCCAGTACGCCCTGGCCTACGTGCAGGACGGGCGCCTTGGCGGCGAGGAGGGCCTTCACAGCAGCGGCGACATCCTGCGGGTCGCCCGCGCTCTTGTTGCCGGCAACGGGCCTGTAGTCAAACTTGGTCTCGTCTATTTCTTCGTTCGCCACGTCGCCTGGGACCTCAAGGAGGACCGGCCCAGTCCGGCCAGTGCGCAGGTTCTTGAAGGCGTAGCGCATCATCTCAGGGACGCGGTCTGCTGCGTTGACCTGGGC
>JACQUI010000382.1 GCA_016210395.1 Chloroflexota bacterium
TAGTCCTTCTCTGCAAGGGCGCCAACGAGGTCTTCTTTTGATTTAGGCGGTGGATCTGGGTCCCGTGTCCCTTGCAGGCAGCAGCAGCCCTATAGTAATATTTGCGAATACTAGGGAATAATTACTGATACCCAGAACTCGCGCAGGCAGACACCACGAACTCAGGAGACGATTCAGTCATGGAACATACCGCAACCAAACAGATGGTCTTTTCGTGCGACGCGGGAGCCTTTGCAATCTACGACTCCGAAGAGGCGCGGAACCTTCTCCGGCACGGCTCCGCAAGGCCCTTGATGGCCCTGAAGGTGGGTCCCGGCAACATCTTCGAGTCGTCCCCAAAGCGAGTGCTCCGGCAGTCCCCCTCGGCCGTGTCCGTCCAATGCGTGGATGGCTCCATCATCCACTTGGACTTTGGTGAAGAGACGGCGATCAAGCAGACCGACCAGGGGAGATACCGCTACAGGGGAGACCTGCAGGACGGCAACAAAGGAGAGGGCTACATGCCCGCCTAGAGCGGCCGGACTCGGTTGCTCCCATTCACGCAATGGGGCGCTGCTCGGCAGCGCCCCGTTTTGCCTCTTGTATGGGCGCTCGCATTCAGGACGGAGGGCGTCGTTGGCTTGTGCAGAAGGGGCGGGAACAGGCGGAAAGTTGATACATGCATTTCGTTTCGTGTAATATGGGGCATACGGAACGAAATGAGGGGTACGGAGATCAAGCGCGCGATAGAGGCGAGGCACTGGACCTTCCTGACAAACCACGGTGTGGTCTTCTTTCACATCCTCCAGCATCCTGGGGACACTATTCGCCGCATTGCGGACCATTTGGGGCTGGCGGAGCGCACCGTGGCGGGCATCCTGCACGATCTGCGCCAGGAAGGTTATGTGAGCGTCATCAAAGAGGGCCGCCGCAACCGATACGTCGTGCGACCTGACCTGCCCATGCGCCACCACTCGCTGGACGAGTTCTCCGTGGAAGACTTCTTCTTCGAGCTTTCGCCTGACAAAGAGAAGGACACGCAGGCGGCGGACTAGCCCGGTCTTTAGCTGTTTGGTCGGGACCGGAGCGTTTGAAGACGCCCAAGGGCGTCGGCGTCTTCAGGGTTAATGACGGCGAGGCGTTCTCTCTCGCAGGCTGCCAGGAGTTCCTTATCGCTGGATAAGACCATTAATCCGTCTTCATTGGCCGTCCTTGCCCCCATAATCTCCAGTATGGTGGCCAGGTGAATGGTATCGCCCGCCCTCAACGCGTGGGTCTCAGTGATGCTCATAGCTCTGTCTAGCGTGGCCCTACCCACTGGAGCCAGGAATCGAAAGCCTCCAAGGTCTCTCAGCAGGGAAGCAAGCAGTCCCCCCATTACCTCTTCTTTGAGTCTTCCACCTCGACGCAGTCTATGTAGAGTGGCCTTCACTTCCAGCACCCCTAGGAGCGACGTAGCGAAAGTGTCGGTAGCGTGACGGAATGAAAAGAGGGAGTCCACGACCTCCGTGCCATTTTCTGGAACAAACCGCTTTACGAAGGCCGAAGCATCCAGATAAAAGAGAGTCACCCTCGGTCCTCTATTAACATCTTGCTTGCGGAGATGCCTCCCAGTGTCTCCGAGGCTTCGCGGCGGAGCTCCTCCAAGGACTTCGACGGCAGTTCATACTTCCCCAGCGCACGATCGAGAATCTGCATCACCTGCCTCCTGTCGCGCTCGAGTTTCTCAGAGAGCAAACGGGCACGGTCCTTTCTCGTCTCCCTGCTCATGCCATTCCCCTTTGTTCAGTCAGCTTTTCAACAGTGTAGCACGAGTACGCATCGAAGGCCTTTCCCCGAACTCCTAGGACACTTCTCCCACCTCGTACACCCGCGCCTCCGGGTTTTCGTAGACCAACCGCAAGCCCGGCATCCGCTCGAACTTGGCTAGCCCCTCAGCCGGGTAGTACAGCCGCTCCAGCCTGCCCACGTACACATACCGGACGCCGTACTCCTTCAGGATGTCCTCCGCAAACGCAAGATCCGTGGTTGTGTACAGCGCCCGGACCTCGATCAGCCGGCGCCGCACCTCAGGCTCGTCCTCCATCCGCTGCTGCGTCTGGTGCCAGCCCCAACCCACAATCGCCGGTAGGCCGGTGTAGATTGAGACGCGCCCGCCCCAGCGGTAGTTGTGCGGGTCCGTGCTGCCCTCGGCGATCACCGGGGATCCTTGAACGTTGGCGCGCAGCCACTGGATGGCATCCCAGTCGTAACGAAGCTCGATGGGGCCGTTGGCGTCGTAGTAGGTTGCGGTCTCCATGAACTGCGCACCGTTCAGGCCCTGAATGTCGGTGGCGAAGCGGTCGGCCAGCCGCGCGCGTGTCCCCAGAGCGGGGAAGATTGCGGCCGCAACAACGACGAGGGCCAGCACCGCAAGCCACAGCCCCTTTGCCGCCTTCGCCCACACGGTCCCAGCGCGATGGCCTATAAGCTGCGCCCCCATGACCGCTGACGCCACTCCGAAGAGCACCCACGCCTCCAGGTAGAGCTTGAAGACCGTGTTCATCCGGTCAATGTCGTTGTCCAGCGTCACCATGTCCACGCCCATTCCAATGGCCAGCGCGCCGAGGGGCAGCATGAGCAGGAAGACCTGGTGAGGGCTGCCAGCACTGCCGCCAGCCAGGAGCCGCATGGCAAGGATGACTGCTACGGCGGCGAGAGCGAACAGAAAGGCAATGGTCCCGTAGCCCGTCGCCAGGGCATACAGCAGAACGAGGGGCAAGAGAATAGCCGGCGCAATCGACAGGCGGCTCAGGCCCGCTGCTGCGGAGGCATCGGCAACAATGGACTGGGGCTGGAAGGCGAGCTGGCGGAGCCGGCGGGCCGCGCTCCCGAAGATGCGCCAGAGCTGCCAGAGCAGGTATGCGGCGATGACCCACAGGAACAGGGCGTGGATTGCCAGGTAGTGGCGGATATCCGTTTGCCACTGGCTGCCGTGTATGCCCGCGCCGAAGGCGGAGTTGCGGATGTGATAGGGAAGGAACAGCGCATAGCTAAGGAGCGCGAAGGCTAGCCCCCACGCCAGCGCGCGCAGCAGCACGCTCTTGTTGATGCGGAGGTCTTCGGCGTACGACGCCAGGAAGATGGCGGCTAGGCCCAGGAGCAGGTAAGACGGGTAGTCCCAGGTGTTGATGGGGGCCATGGCGCCGACAGCGAGGGCCAAAAAGGTCACAGGCAACGCCAACTCTCCCATGCCCCAGGAACGCAACCATCCTTCCTTCTTGATGCTCTGCCCACCACCTTCCTCACCCTGTTGCCCCTCTGCGTGTATGTCCGTATGCCCGTGTGTCCGTGTGCCAACCACGTTGAGCGCGAGGCCGATGCACAGGAGGCCGAAGGGGATGGCGATGAGGTGCGCGTGCAGGTCGGCGAAGAGGAACGTCCAGAAGGGGAACTCGGTGATGCTGATCTGGCCGGGCATCATGCGGCTGGGCGCCCAGAAGTCGAAGGCTGGGAAGCTGGAGCCGGCGGTGGACACCTTCCAGGCATTGACCGCAAGCTGGACGGCGCTGCCCATGTTGCCCAGGACGGCCACGAACAGTGCGGCCCCGATGCCTGCGGCCGCCGGTTGCCACGCTGGGCCGGCGTCGCTGTCGCGATGACGGCCCAGGGCGTGGGCCAGGTTGAAGGCAACGGAGAACGCGCCTCCTACGGTCAAGGCGAACATGAGCGGCACGGCCAAGTTGTAGGCGACCTCGGGCAGGATGCCCGTGGCCTTGACCAGCGTGGCGACGATGAACTGGCCGAAGTAGTAGTAGTTCAGGTAGCCGCCCGCGAACCAGGGGTCGTAGGGCGGTACCGTCGTGGAGCGCACCACGGCGTTGAGGTAGGCAAAGTCCATGGGCTTCTCGCCGCCGCGATACGGGTGCCAGAGGTCGGGGTTGGCCCAGCGGACGGCCACGAAGGCCAGGAACGCCGCCAGGAACAACGCCTCCTGAAGAAGCAGGCCTTTCCAATGGCTACGTAGGAAGGCCGCCGCCTCTTCCCGCTTTCGGAAGAGGACGGCCGCGCTTATCGCTGCCAGGCCAAGCAACGCCAGATAGATAGTGTAGCGCTCGTAGGGGAGGACGTTGACAGCGGCAAGCGCCCACGGGATGTAGGCCAGGAGCAGCAACGCCAGCGCCTTGGTCAGCAGGAAGCCCCGGTCGTGCAGCCCGCGGAACACGGCGAATGCGATGGGCCACGTCACCAGGAAGGCTAGCTCCACCAGCAGCAGCCACGCCACCACAGGTAGCCGGTTGGCAATGCTGGCCGGGTCGAAGATACGGCTCCACGTGCCGCCACGTTGCTGTGTTGCAGCCTCTTCGGGTGTGAGCATCAGGGCGGGCTTCGCTTCGGCGGAGGAAGCGGGCTGTGCCTTCAGAATGCGCTCCGTGATTTGCTCCGCCGTCAGGCCGCCGGTGTTCCTGAACACCAGCACCAGTGGATGGTCGTAGGTGATGGCGTCGTTGTCGGCGTAGCCCAGGCGCAAGGTGAGGAGCGTCTTTTGCCGGCCCAGGCCGGCGGGGGTGGGGATGCCGGCCCGCGTGAACGGGTCGTCAATGAACGCGACGCCCAGCAGCGACGGGTAGCGGCTGAAGCCGGCGGCAAGCTCGTACCCAAGGTCGCCGCGAAAGAGGGCGTGGTAGTAGGCGCTGCTGTAGGGATAGCGGTCCGGCGCGCGGGCGATGGCCCCGTAGGTGCGGTTGCTGTAGAAGACCAGGTACTCGCCACGGGCAAGGGTGCGGGAAACGGACTCCATTTTGGCGAAGGAGTCGCCGTCGAACATGGGGAGCTGCGTGACCTCGAACCGGCCCACGTCCGGGATGCCCTCGTCCCAGTGGTTGTCGGTCAGGATTTCGGTGGCGGGCCGCACGTTAGCGTTCAGCCACTGGGATGCCTGGACCGCCGGGTGCGGGCGGGAGTAGATGGCGGCGAAGGCCAGCCCGTAGAAGGCGGTTGCAGCGACGATCACCCCAAGCAGCACCGCCAAAGCTGTGCCAGCTTGCTTATGCCGCTGCCTTGCCCAGCCCACAAGCTGCATGGCGATGCCTGTGCCCATGATGATGAAGACAGGCATAAGGGGGAAAGTGTAGCGCAGGAACTTCACCTGGACTCCGGCGACGGTAAAGAACAGAGGCACCGCCCACAGGAGGAGCAGCGCCTGAGGCAGCCGGGGACGGCGAAGCGTGAGCGCGAGGGTAACCAGGAAGCCGCCCCAGGCCAGGACGCCAAGGGGGACGCCGAGACCCCAGGCCACGGACTGCTGCACTTCGTAGACCAGTTTGGGCGCGCCCATGTACTGCAACGTGTACGGCACGATTCCGGCACGCCTCACGATGTCCAGCTCCCGCAGGTTCCACTCCAGGAATTCGGGGAAGCCAAGGAGCGCGTAGGGGGTGGTGACGGCGTAGACTGCGGCGGCGACAACGCCTGCCAGCAGCGCGCGGAAGGCCACAGCTTCCATCGCCTGGCCGTGTTCCCCTCCCCCCTTGCGGGGGAGGGCCAGGGTGGGGGGAGGCTCAGAGCCCAGCAGAAGGGATGCGCTTTGTAGGGGCGCAAGGCCTTGCGCCCCTACCTTGGGCAGCCGCACCCACAGGTACACGTACCCCGCCGCCACAGGCAACAGCAGGGGCAGAGAGCTGGCCTTCATGGCGAAAGTCAGGCCCACGAAAAGGCCCAACATCGCCGAGTCTCGCACACGCTGGCGCTGCACGACATCCAGGATCTTCCAGAAGGCGGCCAGGGTGAAGAGGTTCTGAAAGGGCTCTGGCCGGTAGAAGTGGGCCACCTGGATGTGGACGACTGCAAAGGCGATGAGCGCCGCAGCCAGCAGCCCCGCGCCACGCCCGTAGATGCGTGTGCCCAAGGCGTAAGCCATGGCCACCGTGCCCACGTCCGCGAAGGCGGAGAGCGAGCGGCCTGCCACGGCCAGGTCCTGCAGGTCCATGGTGAGAAACGGGGCAAGGAGCAGCTTGATGCCCAGCAGCGCGTAGATGATCAGCGTGCCCAGCGGGAACCAGTGGGGGTTCAGTGGACTGCGATTGGCGTCCAGGAGCTCGGTTGGGCTGGGGAAGCCGGGCTGCGTTTGGGTGAAGGGGTGGTCGCGGATGCAGTCGGCGTAGTTCGGCGCCGTGGTCAGGACCCGGTACATGCAGTCCACGCGCATGTAGATGGAGCGCTCGTCCGGGTGGAAGAAGTTGCCGCCGTCCCACCCGATGCCATAGAGGCGCAGCGCCAGCGCGATTGCCAGGATGGGGATGAGCAATGGCGGGAAGGGCTGGCCTTGGGCCGCCTGGCCCGTGGCCCAGCGCCAGTAGAAGGAAAGGGTGCGCTTTTCCGGCGCAGGCGTTGGTGTGGTGTTGGGGGTTGGCGGAGCGGCTTCCATTACGGGCTATTGTAGCAGACGCGCACATGCTGCGAAGGGACTTCTAGTCCGAACTTCCGAGGATTTCGTATCTAGCCGTATCTGGGATGTAGCCAGACAACATCTTGACGATTCCGCCGGTTTCGAATACAACAGAGGCGAGGCGCATCGGGAAAACTCGATGTAGCCA
>JACQUI010000383.1 GCA_016210395.1 Chloroflexota bacterium
CAACATCTCACCGAGAACAATCCAGCGCTTGCGTTCCCTCGGCCACGATGTTGTCCCAGCGGACTCCCTTCTGCCGGCCAACGCGCCCGATGAAGCTATCGTCGCCATGGCCCTCCAGCGCGACCGCGTTATCCTCACGCACGACATGGATTTCTCCGCCATTATTGCTCGCTCAGGGTTGGCAAGGCCCTCGCTCATCTCCCTGCGCCTTGCCCGCGCAGGGTCAGCCTACGTTAAACCCAATACTTGAACGCTTCCTGCCTGACCTGGAGCTTGCCGTCCTCAACGGCGTCATGGTCACCATAGAAGACCGTAGGTATCGCATCCGAAACCTGCCGGTCTAAGGTCTGCGCCATAGCTATCCCGCTTCCGTAGGGCGGACTATCTGTGCGCCCACGAACCCCGGTAGGGGCACGACAAATCGTTCCCTACTCTCTCCGTATTCCTCCTACCGCCAGCCGCCCCCCACCCGTAGGGGTGGCGCATGCGTCGGCGCTACGTTCCTGGCCCTCAGGACTCATAGCTATTTGTGGTAAACCGTGTAGCGCAGGGTATAGGCAATACAACAGCGCGCATCAGGATTGGCGAAGAAAAGCGTGTACCTGCCTGGTATTTGAGCGGTGAACTGGAAGTTTGTTTGGACGACTGTCCCAAAATCGCGTACCAAAGCGCCTGAGGGGTCTTGAATGTAGAAAGTCAGGTCATAACCTCCAGCGAACAATTCCCCTTGAACTTGTTCAAAGGCTTGCAATTCAATAGGTACGGAGATACGTTGCTTGGCGCCAAATGAGCCTTTTGTAACAACCGGATCGCTTGGCGTCAGCGGCGGTGTTTTCAGGACCGTTAGGTCCGCTTGTGCCGTGGCAAGTTGAGCTTTTGAAGCGTCCAGTTGTTTTGCTGTGTCGTTTATCGTTCCCTGCAAACTCTTGACTGTTTGCGCAGACTGGGCCAACTGCTGCTGCGCCGTCACCAATTGCTTTGCGGTATCGTCTAATTTGGTTTGTAGTGTGGCAAGTTGAGCTTTAGCAGTGTCCAGTTGCTTTGCTGTGTCGCTAATCGTTTCTTGCAAGCCCTTGACTGTCTGTGCCGTCTGTGTCAACTGCTGCTGCGCCGTCACCATTTGCTTTGCGGTATCGTCCAGCTTGGACTGTAATGCTTGAGCATTGCGCTGTGACTCAGACAACTGTCCCTGGGTGGTAGCGACAGATTGTTGGAGCGAAGCAATCTTTGCCTCTGCAGTGGCCATTTCACTGGCAGTTGGACCGGAAGGCGAACAAGCGACGATGGCTAAACCCAAACAAGCAATCCCGATCAGAAGCCTTTTATTCAATTGCGAGGCCCTTCTTCTGTCCCTTGGTCTTGTCTTGTAGACCGAACGGCGAAGACAGCAAACGCTTGCCAGACAGTAAACATCAAGACCGTTAAAATCAATCTGTCCCTCCCGGCTACGAGAAAAATGACGAAAACAAATGCCAGAAAAGACCAAGACAAGATTTAGGGCTGCGATGCCGTTCTTCGTTCTCACAGCACCGGCGGCCTTTATGATTTTATGAAAAGGAGACTGACTTACGGGTGGTTGCGCCATAACACCCGAATAATAGACTATTCCTCGGCTTGCTCACAATGGGGTTGAGCACAAATCCCCACTAGGGCCTGCGTTGCGCCCCAACATCACCCCAATACTTGCCGTGAAAACTACTGCCTTCCCCTCTTGCCACCCTCAACCTGCGCGCCTGCTACAATAGGCTGGTCATGCGGGCCGGCCGCCTCCCAGTTTGCCCGAATGCCCGAACGCTCGCATGTCCGTTTGCCCGTATGTCTGTTGGTGAGATGACCAGTCGCTAGGCCTCCAAGGATGCCATGCCCACACCCTTCACCCACCTCCACGTCCATACCGAGTACAGCCTCCTGGACGGCCTCAGCCGCATCGGGCCGATGGTTCACCGCGCCCGCGAGTTGGGCATGGACGCCATCGGCATCACCGACCACGGCTCTCTGTACGGCGCCATCGAGTTCTACAACGAGTGCAAGTCCGCCGGCGTCAAGCCGATCATCGGCCTGGAGGCCTACGTCGCCGAGGGCAGCCGGCTCTCCAAGACACCCGCGGACAAAAGCCCCTACCACATGACACTGCTGGCGAAGAACAATGCGGGCTATCGCAACCTGCTCCAGCTTGTCACCAGGTCCCACCTGGAAGGCTTCTACTACAAGCCCCGCATAGACCGGGGGCTGTTGCAGCAGCACGGCGATGGCCTCCTTGCCCTCTCCGGCTGCCCCAACGCCGAGATCCCGCGCCTGCTGCTGGACGGCAACACAGCCGAGGCCCGCAAGCGCGCCCTGTTCTACAAAGAGCTCTTCGGCGAGTACTACCTGGAGCTCCAGTCCCATGCCGACGTGCCACAGCTTGACGCCCTGAATAAGGCGCTGGTGCAGATGCACCGGGACACGGGCTTGCCCCTGGTCCTGACCAACGACTTGCACTACGTCCACAAAGAGGACTCGCCCATCCAGGACCTGTTGATCTGCATCCAGACCAACACCAACATCCAGGACGGCAAGCGCCTGCGCATGGAGGACGACTCGTATTACTTGAAGTCCTCGGAGGAGATGGCCGCCCTCTTCCCGGAACTGCCCGAGGCCTACGAGAACACCCGTCGCATCGCCGAGCAATGTGGCGTCTCCATAGACTTCAGCCAGCACCACCTGCCCAAGTACCGCGCGCCCGATGGCTCTACGTCCCAGGACTACCTTGCCCGCCTGTGCTGGGAGGGCCTGGCCCGCCGCGTCCCCAACGCGCCGGACAGCTACCGCGCGCGCCTTCAGTACGAGCTGGAGGTCATCGAGAAGACCCGCTTCGCCGACTACTTCCTTGTCGTCTACGACATCTCCCACTTTGTCCGCGAGCACGGCATCCTCTTCGGCGTCCGGGGCAGCGCCGCCTCCAGCCTGGCCCTCTACTCGCTGGGCGTCACCGACGTGGACCCCCTGGCATACCGCCTGGTCTTCGAGCGCTTCCTGAACGTGGAGCGCAAGGACATGCCCGATATTGACATGGACTTCCAGGACGACCGCCGCGACGAGGTCCTGCGCTACGTTGTGGG
>JACQUI010000379.1 GCA_016210395.1 Chloroflexota bacterium
AATCCCCGTTCGCCCTGAGCCTGTCGAAGGGCGCGTTCGTGGTTCGACAAGCTCACCACAAACGGGACTTCTGCTGCTGCTCTTCTTCTGCTTCTGCTGCTGGCGTTGACTGCTGCCTATGCTGCTGCTATCATTGGGAGTCGAAGGAGAGAAAGCCTTGACCACCCACATGGACCACTTTAGGCAACGGCGGGAGCAACTGCTGGCGGAGATTGCACAAATCGAGAGACAAATAGCCCCTCTTGTGAAGCAGCTAAGCCACAAGAAGGAGTTGCTCAAAGCTCTTGAGAACCTTATTGACCTTGAAACGAACCCTAAGTCGGAGCCAATAGGCAGCACTCCCTCTTCTCAGAAAGTAAAATGGGCGCAGATATGCAGGGAGCATGGCTGGCCCGTGGGAGGGAACAGTGCTCATAGAATTGTCATGGGCAGGGACCCCAAGCTCCATGCTTCCATCCCGCACTCTTGCGAATACACGTAGGGGCACGACATGTCGTGCCCCTACCAGATTCACCAATTGTAGCGGTGTACCCGCGCACCCCCTCAATGCCCCGGCATCTCCTGCCCCACGAAGCTCCGGCGGAAGCGGTATAGGGTTGCCTCCGGCTCCACCGGCGACACCGGCAGGTACTCCGTCTCCTCAATCTTCGCCACAATGAACCACGGGCCGTCCTCTTTCAGCGCCTGGCGGAAGACCTGGTCCAGGTCCTCCAGCGTCCGCACCGTGGCCGTCTTCGGGATGTTGCAGGATCGCGCCACAGCCTCCAGGTCGGTGCCCAGGGCCGTGTGGCTGGGTTGGTGGCCCGTCTGCCCCCACTGCTCGTTGTCCCACACCACGACCACCAGGTTCTTCGGCTTCTCGCGGCCAATGGTCGCAATGGCGCCCATGTTCATGAGCAGCGCGCCGTCGCCGTCCAGCGACACCACCTTGCCTGGCTGCGACAGCGCCATGCCCAGCGCCAGCGGCGAGCACAGGCCCATGGAGCCGTAGGTGTAGAAGTTGCGGTCGCGGTGGCCCGCGTGCCACAGCTCGTCGGTAGTCGGTCCCAGGTTGGCCACCACCGGCTCGTCCTTCAGGTGGCGCAGGAGCAGCTTGGTCGCATCGTACCTATGCAATCTTCCCTCCGTGCAGTAGCGGCGTCATACACAGGGCCAGGGGCTGGCGGCTGGCGTAGCACAGCTTCAGCGCGCCCGACACGATCTTCGGCATCGTCGCCGTGTCTTCCAGCGTGTAGTGGGGGATGCCCATGACATCAAGGATGGGCCGGGTGCTGCGCCCCATAGCCACCTGCGCAATGTTGAACTCGCCCACCTGCCCGCGCAGGTTGATGAAGAGAGGTATCGGAATGCGGCAGGGTATGCACAGACTGTTGAGGGCGTTGATGCAGTTGCCGAACCCGCTGGACTGCATGAACACGGCGGCGTTGCGCCCCACGGCGTAGGCTCCGGACGCGATCCCTATCGCTTCCTCTTCCCGCGCCGCGGCCACGACGTGGAAGAACGGGTCGTCCTCCATGAGCTTGGTGGCCTGATAGATGCTGATATCCGGCACATATGCGATGACGGACACCTTTGCGTCCTTCAGGCACTGCGCCATGTCTTGGGCCCAGGTCATGCGATGCTCCACGATTCAGATGGGTCAAGCCACGTCACTATAGCCAGGGGATCCCCGGTTGTCAAAACAGAGACGGCGATGGAGCCAGGCCCCTACCCCATCGCCCATGCACGCTTTTTCCAGGGTTTTCCCCCAGGATAGCAGGGAGAAATCCGCACTCAGGCCGTGGAAAACCCCTCAATTCGTCGCGTATACCTTTCTATACCTTTCACAGACGCGTGGCGGTGCGTATGCTAGCAGTGTCTCGAATCCGAGCATCCGCGCGAGGGACTCCAATGAACATGCAAACCATCATTCATCTCCTTCAAAAGTATGGAATGCAGTCCAACGCCACCACTGAATACTGGTGGGTCATAGGCCGATTCCTCATCATCCCCATGGTGGCCGTGGGCAGCCTTCTTGAGTTTGCGGAATCCTTCACTCTTCTTCCGCTGGCTGCCCTCCTCACCTATGTCGCGTTGTACAACATAGTGATGCTCCTCCAGTTGCGCCATAAGAACGGCTGGCAGAGCGTATTTGCCTGGGGCATACTCCTCGACTCCCTCACGCTCCTCGTCGGCTGGGCCATTGCAGCGGCCGCATTACCCGGCGACCAGGTCACCAACGTCCTCAGCCTCATGCTCTTCCCAATCACCATCGGCGGCATGGCGCGTCTTGGGTGGCGTCTGGGCATCGCCTACACCGGCTTCTGGGTAGCGTGGCTGGTGTGGTCCACCTACTTCTTCATGGGGCCCCACGGCCAGAGTTTCGCCGAGCTGCCCATGCGCCTTGTGTTCCTGCTCGCTTCGACCGGCCTGACCGCCCTCTTGGTGCGTACCCTCACCGCCGAGCGGGAACGCGCCGTCGCCAACGAGCACCAGCTTGTCCAGCGGCGAGACGAATTCATCTCCGTGGCCGCTCACGAGCTGCGTAGTCCCTTGACCGCCATTCTGGGCTTTGGCGAGCTGCTGCAGGCCGACCCCCTCACGGAAGTGCAACGCCGGCGCGCCCTCACGTACATCTACCAGGAAGGCAACCGTATGAATACCCTCATACAGGACCTGCTGGATGTGTCCCGAATCCACGCCGGCAAGGTCCCCCTTCGCATCGAACCCGTGGACATCAGGGCCACCATCTCTCAGGTAGTTGAGCCGTACCGCAGCAGGCACAGCGCCCATGCCTTCAACCAATCCGTGGCGCCCGAGGTGGACATGGTCATGGCCGACCGGGGGAAACTGCAGCAGGTGCTGGGGAACTTGGTGGACAATGCCGTGAAGTACAGCCCCAATGGCGGCGCTATCAGCATCGCCGCCCGGCTGGCGTCCGACTCGCCTGATGTTATCGTGTCGGTGTCCGATCAGGGCATCGGGATGAAGCCCGAAGAAATGTCCACCCTGTTCAACTACTTTTCCCGGACCAAGACTGGGGAAGACTCCGGTATCAAAGGAACGGGCCTCGGCCTGTACATCGTGCGCAGCTTCATGGAAATGATGGGCGGACAGATCACCGTCAGCAGCGAAAAGGGCAAGGGGGCTACGTTCACATTTACCCTGCCCGCGCAAACGCGCTCATCCGCGTCAGCGCTGCCGTTCTCGCTTGGCCGGACATCGCCGGCAAACCTGTCCCCTTCACCAATGCTCCGATAGCGCTGGGCGTCTTCTCCGCCTCTCTACTGCCCATGTCACGTAGGGGCGTCCCGATGGATCGGGACGCCCCTACAAACACAAGGCAGCGAATATCACCTCTTCTCCGCCCATGCTGAACGCCGGCATTTTCGTAGCAATCGCTCACGCCCCCTTCCAGCGGAGGCCACGTAGGATGAAAAGGGAGTGGTGCGCCGTACGAGGCTCGCTGATTCGGGCAGTCATGCAGACAGAACGGCCCGGCGTGCGGCGGGCGCAGATACGCGCAACCAGGCTTTTATGAGGCACAGAACCCATTGACTAGTGCGAACGCACCAAAGATAATAGCAGAATATGCCGAAAGGAGATTCACATGTCTGCTGAACGTACAGGCGTCTATAAGGTCCGCACCAATCCTTTGACCCTCCTGGGAAACGAGATCAAGGTGGGCCAGAAAGCTCCCGGGTTCTCCCTTCCCGCTCCCAACAATCAGACCGTCTCCATGGATGCCTCCAAGGGCAAGACGCGCATCATTGCCGCCGTCGCTTCCCTGGATACCGGCGTGTGCGACAGGGAAAGCAAGAAGCTCAACGACATCGCCAAGGAGCTCCCGAACGTGGAAATCGTCGTGGTGAGCAAGGACCTGCCCTTCGCCCAGGCCCGCTGGTGCGGAGCGGCCGGCGCGGAGAACATCAAGACGGCCTCGGCCTACCGTGATGACTCGACCTTCCCCACAGACTACGGCATTCTGGTCAAGGAGAACCGCCTGCTGGCCCGCTCCGTTTTCGTCATAGATAGGAACGACGTTGTGCGGCACGTGCAGTATGTTCCCGACCTGCTGGAGGAGCCGAACTACGACGCCCTGAGGGACGCCGCCAAAACGGCTGCAGCCGCGTAACCCGGGAAAGAGCACACGTAGGGGCGACGCATGCGTCGCCCCTACGTGTCTTTTCAGCGCTTGTATTGCGCCGGAAACTCCATCCTCTAACGTCCCCCAACGCTCATGCTATAATAGGTCGCCTATCTACACATACGGGACCAATAGTATGAAGATCGCGTTCATCGGCGGCGGCGTCATGGCCGAGGCTATCCTCAGGGGCATCCTTGCCAACGGCATCGCCGCGCCCAAGGATGTGTGCGTCGGCGAACCGGTTGCAGCCCGCCGCCAGTACCTGGAGCGGCAGCACAGCGTGCGCGCTACTGCCGACAACAAGGAGGCGGTGCGCAACGGGGAGATGGTGGTCCTTTCGATCAAGCCGCAGAACCTGCCGGAGGTCCTGGCCGAGCTTGGCGGCGCCATGAACTCAGAGCAGGCCGTCCTCTCCATCATCGCAGGCGCGCGCATGGAGACGCTCTCCGCCGGCCTGCGGCACAAGAGCGTCGTGCGCGTCATGCCCAACACGCCGGCCCAGATCGGCGCGGGCATGAGCCTGTGGCTCGCCTCCGACGGCGTCTCCGAGACCTTCCGCTCCGTCACCCGCGACATCCTGCGCACCCTTGGCGAAGAGATGGAAGTGCATGACGAGAAATATTTGGACATGGCCACCGCCCTCAGCGCCAGCGGCCCTGCCTACGTCTTCCTCTTCATCGAGAGCCTGATAGACGCCGGCGTCTACATGGGCATGTCCCGGGACATGGCACGGGCATTGGCCGTGCAGACGGTGCTGGGCAGCACAATGCTGGTCAAGGAAACGGGCAAGCACCCGGCAGAGCTCCGAGACATGGTCACGTCTCCAGGCGGGACAACTGCCGAGGCCCTGCGCGCCTTTGAGGAGGGCCGGTTCCGGGCCACCGTCCTGGACGCCGTAGTCGCCGCATACGAGAAATCCAAGCGCCTGGGGGAGCAGAAGTGAGAGAGCTGATCACCTTTGCAGGGACCTTTTTCTACATCGTCATCTTCGCCCGCGTCATCCTGAGCTGGTTCCCCGCGCAGCGCAGCAACCCGGTGGTGCAGTTGGTCTACCTCGTCACGGAGCCCATTCTGGCCCCCTTGCGCCGTGTCCTACCCAACTTTGGGATGCTGGACCTCAGCCCGATGATCGCCATGATCCTCATCCTCGTCATCCAGTCCGTCCTGCTCTCTGTGGTCGGCTAGCGGCCTATCCTCTCGCCAGCCGCCGCATCGCCTCTTCCAGAGACAGGCCCTCCACCTCTACGAGCTTGTCGCGCGAAGCGGCGCCACGGGTGACCCGCACGAAACTCTTCGGCACGCCCAGGGCGTTCGCCAGCAGCTCCACCAGCGCCTTGTTTGCCTTCCCCTCCACGGGGGCCGCAGCAACCCGCACACGCAAAACGCCGTCGGTAGCGCCAAGGATTTCGCTTACCCTGGCGTTTGGCTGTGCGCGTACCTTCAGTCGCGTAGTTGGCATTGGCGCCAATGTCGTGTCTCACATATGGGTCTTCGCTGCAACAGTCCTCATCTCCTTCCACCCGTGAAACTGAAGGGCGGTTGGAACCTGGAAGCCGGAACCCTGATCCCGGCTACGCAACCGCGCCGTTGCGCTTCACGCTAGAGAGGGAGTTCGTTTGCCGGCTGTAGCAGACGACTAAAGAGGCGCTTGCACTGTAGCAGCGACCGCCTGAATGTCTCCTGAAAAGAATCGGCTCCTGCCTGAACGACCCCTGTACGATGCGCGACTCGTTCTTCGTCGAACGCGTCCTGGTCATGCCCCAGAACATGGCAACTTTCCTTCTAGTGGCGCCACAGCGCATGAGCGTATCATGAAAGTAGGGAACCTGTGAGAACCTGAGAGGAAGCACTATGAGCGCTTCAACACGATGGCTGATCGGGATAGCCGCTGGGATCGCCCTTCTGGTCATTCTGAGCATCGCTGTTGCACTGGCCAGAGGGGGTGAAGCGCCCCTCCTTGACGAAGGGAAGCCGGAAGGCATCGTTCAGCGATTCCTCTTGGCCGTGGAGGACAAGGAGTACGTCAAGGCTCACGGGTATCTGAGCGCCCGCTTGCAGGAGGGGTGCCCCATTAGCCACATCAGGGAGGCCCTGCGCTGGCGGGAGGATAACAGCCGGGAAACGCGAGTGGAGATGGTGGAGCAGGAGGCAGTTGAAGAAGGTAAGACCCAGGTGCGCGTGCGGGTTACCGAGGTCAACGTGTCTCCGCCATTTGGGGTAGACGAGTTCCGCCATGACGAGCTGTACGTCCTGGTGCAGGAAGACGGGGCATGGCGCATTGACGAGCCGCCCTGGCCTGTGGGCTATTGCCCGAACCTGGTGGTCCCTGCGAAACCTGTTGCCATACCCTTAAGGTAGGAGCATAGGTGCGCTGTCACAGATCGTCTCTGCAGGCTCACCTTGGAACGAGGGAGGCTAGGCGTGGCGCTTGGCATCATTTCCGCACTGCTGCCTTTGGCAATACTTGTGGGCGTCATCGCGCTTATTGTGGCGCTGGTCCGCCGTCGTGGGGCATCGCGGGAGGGCCGCGCCGTTGCTCTGCGCAGGGCGTTTACCTACAGCCTTGCCTTCGTGAGTCTTGCCGCAAGCGGTGTGGGAGTTACCCTGCTGGTCTTCGCTATCCTGGAATCTTTCTTCGGGGGCGACGTTGTCTCCACCGACAACGATATCCTTGCCCTGGGCCTGGCCCTGACCATAGTAGGCGCACCCATCTGGCTGCTGTTCTGGGCGGCTATTCAGCGGACGACTCGGCGAGAGCCTCTGGAGGTGCAATCCCTGGGACGGCGTGTCCATTTCGCGCTGGTGATGGCCTCGTCGGCTATCACCGCCGCTATTGGGGCAGTCCAGGTGCTGCGTTGGGCCCTGGGAGGCTCAGACTTTAGCAGCGCGAGCGCCGCAGCCTTGCTGGTATGGGGCGCCGTGTGGGCGTTCTATTGGCTGATAGAGCGCCGCGAAGGGCCGTTTGAGGAAGACGCGGCGGCTGTCCAAAGGTTGTACGTGTACGGCATGTCACTCTTCGGAGTGGCGCTGCTGGCCGTAGCTGTAGACGGACTGCTGCAACTGACTCTGTCTGCTGCCTACAACGGGCTGTTTGGCGCTCGGGATCCTCTGCTGCGGGAGTTTGCACTGTGGGATGGGGTTATTCAGCCCGCTCTTGCGAATGGCATTGTGGGGGGCATTGGGTGGTGGTGGCACTGGAAGGTGATGGCCTCGGACAGGACTCCCCTCATCCGGCAGGTGTACTTGTATTTGTTCACTATCCTGGGCGGCGCGGTGACCGTGGTTGCGGCGCTCAGCGTGGGCTTGTACCACATCCTGCAATGGTATTTGGGAACTCCCGAAACGACCTCGGCCCTCGCCCACTTCGACGTGTTCCCCGGCATCATCGCCGCTGTTGCCGTAGGTGGCGCGTTGTGGGTGTACCACTGGACGGTGGTCAGGGAGGAGGCCCGGACAACGGAGGGGCTTGGGCCGGCCCAACGGGCCTACGGCTATTTGGTGGCGGCGGTGGGCCTGGTTGTGCTGGGAGTCGGCATAACCATGCTGCTTGCCACTGCCTTCGGCCTGATTGCGCCCCCTTCAACCTTCATTGAGTTTGACTGGCGCGACCCCATCTTGCTGGCTGTCACGTTACTGAGTGTGGGCGCGCCTATTTGGGGCGGCTACTGGCGAGACGTGCAGCAGAAGGCGGTCGCCGGCGGGCAGGGGGAACGGGCGGCCATGTCCCGCCGGGTCTTCATTTATCTTATCTTTGGGTTGAGCGTGCTGCTCACCCTGATCAACCTGAGCATCGTGCTTTTCCGCGTTTTTGACGCTCTTCTGGGCGGAGGCGCGGGCAATGTGCTGTGGGACATGCGGTGGAGCCTAGGGATCCTTTTTGCGGCAGGATCGGCCAGCGGGTATTACTGGGCTGTGCTCTCTGAGGACCGCCGGGCGGCGGCCAAAGAAGAAGCCGCTCGGGAGGAAGGCGCCATACCCGGGCCAGCCCCAGCGCAAAAGACGGTGATCGTTCTGGCCGGCACAGCGGATGCGCCCGTAGTCCGCCGGCTGGAAGAGGCGCTGGGCTACGAGGTGCAAGCGTGGGAGCGCGCCGCTCAAGGTCAGTCCCCAGCGGTCCTCAGCGACGACGCCTTGGCGGAAGCGGTCAGGGCTGTGGGCCAGTCGCCATCGGAAGAGGTCATGCTGCTGGTGAACGCTGGAGGCGTTGAGGTGGTCCCTTACCGGCGATTACCCACCTTGCCCTAAGAAAGCTGCCGGTGGGACGCATCTCCCGGCGCTTCCTACAACTGTGCCCTGCGCGACCAGCGCGCTCAGGCCAGTGGCACCAAGCAGCGTCCCTCCATCGGGCGCTCGCCAACGCAGCGAGGGTGGGCGGCAAGCGGCGGGCGAAGGAAGGCTGGAAGCCATCCCCGTCCCCCTCATTGTCCCTGACGCACAGTGGAATGCAGCACAGGCGCAGCCAGCGCAGCGGGGTAGCTACTAAGCGGCATACCTGGGGCGTGTCGGGGCGCTTTCCCAAATTGACACCCCCTGCCACCCCTGCTACCATGATTTGTAGACCATAGACTACTTCTAGCGCCTTATTCAACCCCTCGCCGGCTTGGCGAGGGGTTCGCTTTAGCAGGAGCGTACGCTCATCGTGGCCACCAAGACCGCCTCCCCGGGCCATGCCCGGAAGGCGTCCAAGGACTCTTCTGGACCCCTTTCTCAAGACCCTCATGTGCTCCCAGGAACGAGCGCGCCTGCCCGCGAGAAGCGGCACAAGGCGGTGCGGGCCGCGACCGTCGAGGGCGTGGCCAACAATCCCGTGCTCAGCGCCTCCGGCAACTACGTGACGCCCTTCGCCATCGCCCTGGACGCCTCCGCGCTGCAGATCGGCCTGTTGAACGGCTGGCCCAACCTGGCGGCCGCCCTTTCACAGTTCCTCGCCCCTTCGCTGGTCAAGCGGCTTGGCACGCGCCGGCGGATGATGCTCCTTGCCATCGTCCTGAGCATGCTGGCATGGGGCGGCATGATGGCAATCCCTTTCCTTCTGCCGGGCAGCAAGGTCTGGTGGCTCATCGGCCTGGCCGTCCTTTCACTCATCGCTTACTATCTGCCGCAGGGGGCCTTCGGAAGCTGGATGTCGGACCTGGTCCCTGCCAGGCGATTGGGCAAGGTCATGGGCGCTCGCACCGCGCTGGCTTCCATCGGCATCATCGTCGTCATCCTTGGCGGCGGGTTCATCCTGGACTGGTTCGACAGCAACGTCTTCCTGGGCTTCTCCATCGTCTTCGGGACCATCCTGGCGCTGCGCCTCATCTCCCTGGGCATCTTCGCCAGGATGTACGAGCCGCCGTACGATGCCCGCAGCGAACCAAGGCACAACCTGGCCGAGTTCCTGCGAGGCAGCCTGCGCAGCAACCTGGGGCTGTACCTGTTTGCCTACGCATTGCTGTTCTACGGCGTCAGCGTCAGCGGCCCCTTCTTCGCCGTCTTCATGCTCAAAGAGCTAAAGTTCAGCTACCTCACCTACATGGGCGTGTCCGTCGCCTCCACGCTGGTGACCCTGGTAGGAGTCCTGTTCTGGGGGCCCTTCGCCGACAAGTTTGGCAACGTGCGCGTCATGAAGATCACGCTGACGGGCATGTGCGTGGTGCCGCTCATGTGGATCTGGGTAGACGTCCCCATCAAGGCCTATATCGTGAACATGCTGGCCGGCGTCGTGTGGAGCGGGTTCACCATGGTCTCCCTGAACTTCGTCTACGAAGCCTCAGCGCGTGAGGAACGCGTCCGGAATGTGGCGTACCTGTTCGCCTTTCAGGGCATAGCCGCTTTCCTGGGGAACATGACGGGCGGCGCAATCCAGCCGCACGTGCCGCAGATCCTGGGCAGCAGCGTCATCGCCCTGTTCATCGTCTCCAGCGGCGTGCGCTTTGGCGCGCTTGCACTGTTGCTCACGAAGGTCCACGAGGTGCGGCGCCTTTCCCCGCGCGGAGCGCCGCGTCGGCATGTGACTCCGCCTTCGGCGCCATGAACACCGCAGCCTGATCACCCCTACCTCAATCCTCCCCGTCAAAGGGGGAGGATGAACGTCCCTTTCCCCAAAAGGGCGGATGTAGGGTAGACTTGTGCCATGCGCATTGACGTGTTCACCCTCTTCCCCCAGATGTTCGCCGGCGTGCTGGCCGAGAGCATCATCGGCAGGGCCATTGGCAGCGGCGCGCTGGAGGTCCAGCTACACAACTTCCGGGAGCACGCCACAGACCGCCATCACACCGTGGACGACTACTCCTACGGCGGCGGCCCCGGCATGGTGCTCAAGCCGGAGCCACTCTTTGCGGCAGTAGAAAGCGTGCTGGGCGCTCCTCCCGCGTGTCCCGTCATTCTGCTCACGCCCCAGGGCAAGGTCTTTGCCCAGAGCGACGCCCAGCGCCTCGCCGAGCTTCCCGCCTTCGCCTTGCTGTGCGGCCACTACGGCGGCGTGGACGAGCGCATCCGCCAGCGCCTCGCTACTGAAGAGCTGAGCATAGGCGACTACGTCCTGACCGGCGGCGAGCT
Organism: Chloroflexota bacterium; assembly: GCA_016210395.1. Lineage (GTDB taxonomy): Bacteria > Chloroflexota > Dehalococcoidia > Lucifugimonadales > JACPCL1 > JACPCL1. Next base: position 10,667 of record JACQUI010000379.1, read on the forward strand.
GCCCGCCCTGGTGGTCATAGACGCCGTGGCCAGGCTCATTCCCGGCGTCCTGGGATCGGAGGAGTCGCCTGCCGCCGATTCCCACTCCAGCGGGCTGTTGCAGTACCCCTTGTACACACGGCCTCCGGAGTTCCGGGGATGGAAGGCGCCGGAGGTGCTGCTTTCGGGCAACCACCAGGCCATCGCCCGCTGGCGGCGGGCGCAGTCCCTGCTACGCACGCTTCAGCGCCGCCCGGACCTGCTGAACAAAGCAGAGCCATCAGAGGCAGACAGGCGCATCTTGGAAGAACACGGCGAAGAAGGATAACGCTGGGGCATTGTCTGAACGTCCTGCCCGTGCCTATGCGTCGCACGTGTGCAGAGGGCCTCGCCCTCGCCGGGGGCTGGGAGTATCCCCTCTAGGGGCGCAAGGCTTGCGCCCCAGGGCGGGTGGGTGGAAACAGGAGCGTCTGCCGCAGGGAGACATCAAAGGCGTTTGGCAGCAGCGGGGCGCGGGCTGCTGCCGCAGCCCTGTGCGCAGGGGGGAAACGGGTGAGGGGTGCTTCGCGAGGCAGTCGTAGAGGAGAACTAACGTGGTCTGACCACCTCGCTCTAGCATGACAGTGAGCTACCCCCTGTTTGTATGAACGGCCAGCGTATTTTCGTAGCAATGACAAGTCAAGCGGGTTGTGCCGACATATCCTTTCGGTGATTCGGGCGCTGAAGCCCTCCCCGATTGCAAAACGAAGCAGCGCCCCCGTGGGGGCGCTGCTTCGTTTTGCTCTGGCGTCTGCCTCCGTTGCTGGAGGCGGCTTCGGGCCTCTACGCGTCGAAGTACAGGTAGAACTCATACGGGTGCGGGCGCAGGCGCACCGCATCCATTTCATGGCGCTTGTATTCCAGCCACGTGTCCACCAGGTCCTTGGTGAACACGTCGCCCCGCAGCATGAAGTCGTGGTCCTTCTCCAGTGCCTCCAGGGACTCGGCAAGGCTGCCGGGCACCTGTTTGACCTTCCGCGCCTCTTCCGCAGACATCTCGTAGATGTTCACGTCCAGCGGTTCGCCGGGGTCGGTCCGCTTCATGATGCCGTCAATACCCGCCAAGAGCATGGCGGA
>JACQUI010000380.1 GCA_016210395.1 Chloroflexota bacterium
AGCCCTGAAGGGCAGGCTGCCGCTGCGCTGGGCCATGCGGTGACCGTGGTGGACGACGCGACGTGGTCGTCCATGACGGCCGCGCAGTTCGCGGCGTACCGCGCCATCATCCTGGGCGATCCGACCTGCGTTGGTCCGGGCGCAAGCCCCTCAATAAACGCCGCTGCGGCCAATGCCGGTGTCTGGGGGCCGCAGATCACGGGCAACGTGATCATCAACGGCACCGACCCCGTGTACCACGGGTCCCTGCTCACAGGCAAGAGCGTGGCCTTTGCCGTGGACGAACCGGACAAGACCGGCGCGTACATCAGCCTGAGCTGCTACTACCACGACACAATGCCGGGCACGCCCGTGCCTGTGCTGAATGCCTTCAGCCCCGGCGGGTTCACCGTCATGGGCGTGGGCTGCTACAATAACGCGCACATCGTCGCCTCGCACCCCGCTCTTGCGGGCCTGACGGACGCAACGCTCTCCAACTGGAGCTGCTCCGTCCACGAGGCCTTCGACAAGTGGCCGCTGGACTTCGCGGTTCTGGCAATTGCCCAAGACATCGGTTCCTCGTACACCGCCTCCGATGGCACGGTGGGGACCCCGTACATCCTGGCCCGCGGCGAAAAGCTGGTGGTCATCAGCGACATCAAGCTGGAGCCGAAAGCCAGCACCAACCCCGTGGGTTCAAGCCATACGGTGACGGCTACGGTCATGGAGGACGCGGCGCCGAAGTCCGGCGTGACGGTCACGTTCAAGGTCGTTGACGGCCCCAACGAGGGGAAGGTCGGGACCGGCGTGACCAACGCTTCTGGCCAGGCGAGCTTCTCCTACGTGGGCACGACACCTGGTAAGGATTACATCGTCGCCAGCTTTGTGGACTCGGCAGGCGCTACCCAGAGCTCCGACATCGTCACCAAGGACTGGATCGAGATAGTCGGCGTGACCATCACGGCGCATCCAATCGGCTGCGACCCGCTGGTCGTTATCCTCGACCCATCGGTCATCGAAAACGCGGCGCCCGGCTCCGTGGTCTTCATGAACGAATTCATCCACGTGCCGCCGGGGACTCCGCCAGGCGAGTACTCCTGTATCGTTGAGTTCCGCGCCGATGGCGTGCCCTTCGCCAAGGAGGCCATCATCATCGAGGTGGCTGTGCCGGGCAACGTGACGCCGCCGGAGGTCCATGCTCAGCTTGAGCCGGGCGAAAACATCATCGTGGACAAGCTCATCACTATCCCGGGCAAGCCGCCGCTGCCGCCCGTGTCCGAGACGTTTGGAACGCAGGAGCGCAAGGGCGACTCCGGCGCGGACAAGGTCGCGGCCGAGAGCCACGGCTCCCTGGAGACAAAAGACCTGAGCGCAGGGCCAACGCCCGCTGACCTGGTCAACGCGCTCCTGGGCGCAGGGATACCCGTGTCCGGCATCACCTACACAGGTGTGCCCGCCTCGGCAGGTTTCTTCTCCCACGGCACGGGCATCGTCGGGCCGGAAGGGGGCATCATCCTCAGCTCCGGCGGCATCTCCAATGTGATCGGGCCCAACGGGGAGCGGGGTATCACCCTGCAGACAGGCACGCCCGGCGACTCACAGTTGGACATCCTGGCAGGCTTCCCGACTTACGACGCCACGGTCCTGGAGTTCGACTTCATTCCGTCCACGAACGTGATCTCCTTCGAGTACGTGTTCGGCTCGGACGAGTACAACGAATGGGTTGGCTCGGAATTCAACGACGTGTTCGCCTTCTACGTGAACGGCGTCAACTGCGCGGTGCTGCCCGGCGGCGCACCCGTCTCTATCAATACCGTCAACGCAGGCCACGGCGGTTTCCCGCCGGTCAATCCGGGCCTGTACATCAATAACGACCCGTTTGACGACCCCATCGCGCCAAGCCCGCTCCGGAATACGGAGATGGACGGACTAACCAAGGTCCTGGGCTGCGAAGCGGTAGTGGCGCCGGGGGTCAAGAACCATATCAAGCTGGCAATCGCAGACGCCAGCGACCGTATCCTGGACTCCAACGTCTTCATCAAGGCGGGGAGCTTCAAGGACACGCCGTTGCCTGACAAGGACGGCGACAAGGTACCGGACGTGTTCGACAACTGCCCCGACACGCCGAATACGGACCAGGCAGACAAGGACAAGGACGGCGTCGGCGATGCGTGCGAAGTGCCCGTGGACGTCGTAATCACCTATGTGCCGGTGGGCTGCGCTCCGCTGCAAATATCCTTCGAGCCAAAGAGCCTCAAGGGAATGCCGGGCGAGGCCGTGAACATGAAGGAGACAATCACAGTGCCTCCTGGGACGCCTCCTGGTGTTGTGGAGTGCTACGTCTCCTACAGGGTCAACGGTGTGGAGTTCTTCCAGCAGAAGCTGGTGATCGAGATTGTCGCCCCGCCGGCCCAGTACACCACGACCGGCCAGGGCACCCTCTTCACCAGTGGAGGCCAGGTGAAGACCTCCTTCTGGGCCCGCGTGTTCGACAATGGACGCGGCGTCGTTACTGCCGACGGCCAGATCACGGTCTTCTTCGGCAAAGGCATGCGCTTTGACGGCAACGTCCGCATGGTGGAACCGTTTAATCTGGACAAGCGCATCGGCACCTACGACGGCGCTGCCTTCGCAGGAGAAGGCTCTATCAACAAACTGCCGGGGTACTCGTTCTACGCAGAATCCGTGGACACCGGCGCTCCCGGCAGCGGCCATGACCTCTTCGGCGTGGTCATCTACGGGCCTGACAGCTCGGAAGTGCTGACAGCGTCCCACAATACCCTTGCCTTGGGTGATGTAAAGGCAAACCCGTCGCCGAACCTCATAAGGAACGGCGGGTTCGAAAGCGGCAGCTTCGGCGGCTGGCAGGTTGCTTCCGAGACAAGCTACGAAGGCGGCTGGGCAATCAACGACGGCGCGTTCGACCCGCCGGGTCCCGCCATGCCCGTCACGCCCTACGATGGCAACTTCTCAGCGGAAAGCTGGCAGACCGGCCCCGGCCTACAGGTCCTGTCGCAGGAGGTGCACCTGCCCGGTTGGATGCCTGCGGCGTACCTGAGCTGGGCCGACAAGGTCCAGAACTGGGCCGGCGGATACAGCGACCCATCCCAGGAGTTCCGAGTGCTGCTGATGGCCCCGGATGGGACAGTGTTGGAGCAGGTGTTCTCCACCAATCCGGGTGATCCGTCCATGACGGGCTGGGCGTTCCGCGTCGTGGATGTCTCCAAGTACATTGGCAAGACCATCAGGGTCGCCTTCGTGGCGCAGGAGACCGATTTCTTCATGAACGTCCACGTGGACAACGTGGCGATAACCGTAGTAGCGCCTTCCGGGACTTCCGAAAGCGCCGAGGAGGATGCTCCTGTCGGCACACCTGATGGTGGCGCCGGCAGCGGTGATACGTCCGGTGGGACGCCTGATGGCGGCGCCGGCAGCGGTGATACGTCCGGTGGGACGCCTGATGGCGGCGCTGGCAGCGGCGATACGTCCGGTGGGACGCCTGATGGCGGCGCTGGCAGCGGTGATACGTCCGGCGGGACGCCTGATGGCGGCGCTGGCAGCGGCGACACGTCCGGCGGCACGCCCGACGGCGGCGCCGTCGGCGATACGTCCGGTGGGACGCCTGGCGGCGAGGCTGGCGGGAGCGACAGTGTCGCCACCACCAAGCCCGAAGCCACGCAAGAGGAACAGGCGGAGGCCGCTACTGGGGCTGCCAACCAGGCAGTCGCTGAGGCGGAGGCCGTTAAGGAAGAGCTGACCGGCGATAGCAAGGGCTCAACGGTAGTGGCCGCGCCGGCCGATAGCGGGCGCACCGGGGATGAGGAGGAGGAAGAGCCGCAGCCCAAGAAGAAGGGCGGGAGCCGCTAGGCCCCTCGCCAGCGAGAGTAGATAGGACAGAGGGCCGGTCCCGCGAAAGTGGGGCCGGCCCTCTGCGCTTGTGCGCCCGGCCCCCGCAGGAGCGCCCTACGCGCTACTACAAAACGAAAGCGGCTGTCGCTGTTTGCAGTTATGCTAAGATGGTGCGTGTAGAGCGCGACAACAGCGACAGTGTGGACACAGATATGACATTGCAAGACTCCTCGCAGCAGACCGCAGAGGCGCGCCCCAGGCTACCCGCCTGGTTCAAGGTGCGCGCCCCCGGCGGCGAGAACTTCATCCAGCTTGCCAACCTCATGCGGGGCAACGGCCTGCACACCGTGTGCGAGGAGGCCCATTGCCCCAACATCGGCGAATGCTGGGAGCAACGAACCGCAACGTTCATGGTGCTGGGCGATATCTGCACTCGCGCCTGCCGCTACTGCGCCGTCACCTCAGGCAAGCCGCTGGGCGTGGACATGCAGGAGCCGGACAGGGTTGCCGCCGCAGTCGAGCGCCTGGGCCTCCGCTACTGCGTCATCACGTCCGTCAACAGGGACGACCTGCCCGATGGCGGCGCGTTCGTCTTTTTGCAGTGCGTCCTGAGAATCCGTGAGCGCGTCCCCGGCTGTAAGGTGGAGGTGCTCATCCCCGACTTCAGGGGCATGGGGTTGCGAGGTATGGTGCACGCGAAGCCGGACGTGCTGAACCACAACATCGAGACGGTGCGCCGAGTCTTTCACGGCGTGCGGCCAAAAGGCAGCTACGACTACTCGCTGGAGTTGCTGCGCCGCGTGAAGGAGCTTGACCCGGGCATGGCCACCAAGTCAGGCATGATGGTTGGCCTTGGGGAGGAGTGGGATGAGGTGCTGGAGACCATGCGCGACCTGCGCTCCGTGGACTGCGACTTGCTGACCATAGGGCAATACCTGCGCCCCAGCAAGAAGCACGCCGCCATTGAGAGGTTCTACACGCCCGCGGAGTTCGCCGCCCTGCGCGATGAGGGCCTGCGCATGGGCTTCAAGCACGTGGCGGCGGGCCCCCTGGTCCGCTCCTCCTACCACGCCGGCGAGCAACATGCCGCTGCCGCAGTGTCATTCTGAGAAGGGTGTTGATGAAAGGAATTGAGTGACCTTTCAAGCAGCGTAAAGGTGGGGTTTACCCCAACGAAGAAGGCGATTTGCGTTGTCATTCTGAGCCATGACGGTAGTCAGGCGAAGAACCCAGGACGAACGCCGCTGCACCGCTCCTTTTCTGCATGGGCGGTTGGTCTTCACCGGCACAGGCCTTGGGTTCTTCGCGAGGCAGCCGATGGTGCTTCACTGCGGCAGTCGCTGAGAACGGCAAGCCGCGTTTGACCGCCTCGCTCAGAATCGTTCAGGCCCCTAGCCATGGCCGTCCGGCTGAAAAGCCGTTTGCCAGTGGAGGGAGGCGGAACGCTGCCGCGTCCCTTCTGCGCGACGGCAAGGCTGATGAGTGATCCTTCACTGCGGCAGTCGCTGAGAACGGCAAGCCGTGTTTGACCGCCTCGCTCAGGATGACAACGCCACCGCTCTTGTGGGCGCCACCCTCATTTTCGTAGCAATCAGTGGCGTCCGCTACACCGCGGGGAGGGGACAGCGGCCAGTCGCTTGCCTATTAGCCCTCCTCACTCCACCCCTACGTTCACCACCACGCGCGACTCCCCCTCCTCCAGGCGGGCGATGACCTTGATGCTTGCCACGCCGCCCACGTACTGCGTCGCGCCGCCCTCGCCGATGCGGAAGGGCCGGTCGTGGCCCGGGTAGATCATCGTCCCGTTCGCCATGATCTTGCGCACGCTTGCCCTGGCGTCCTGCTCGTTCCAAAAGATCAGGTACGGCTGCCCGCGCTTCACCGTGAAGGCATCGGGGAAGGCGTCGGCGGCGATGACCGCCTTGCCCTGGGGCGTGTCCACCACCACGCTGACGTGCCCTTTGGTGTGGCCCGGCGTCTCGATGATCCGCACCCCCGGCTCGATCTCCATGCCGTCGCGGGCATCCTCAACGCGCAGCCCCTTCAGCGTCGCCTCGAAGTAGGGCGGCGTGGCGTGGTCGCCCTTGCCCGGCGAACGCGAGTACTCGACCTCCTGCCGGTTGATGAGGTAGCGGGCCTTCGGGAACATGTCCACGTTCTGCGCGTGGTCCCAGTGAGCATGTGTGATCACCACCGTGTGGATGTCGTCAGGAGTGAGACCCCGGTTGGCGAGCGCTTCGTGCAGCAGAAGCCGTCGTCCGAAGTGGGCCACGTCCACCAGAATGTTGGTGCGCCCGCGGATAAGCGTAACGGTGCAGAGCCCCAGCCGTGACTGGTCGGTGTTCACGGTCATTCCTGCCAGCAAGACGTCAATGGTCGGCATCGCGGCCTCCTGTTTTTGAGCGCCATTATACCCTTACGCCAGCTTCCGCGCCTCGATCACGCAGTGCAGCGGAATCTCTTTGATCCACGCGCCCTCGTTGTCCTGCTGGATGAACTCCTCCGCCGGCTCGTTCTCCTCGAAGGCGGTGACCGCAAGGCCCGCCTCTCGTAGCGAACCCACAAACCAGGAGAGGGGCCTGTGGTAGCTGATGGTCTGCAGGAACTGGCCGGGCGCCACCCGCCAGTTGTTGACGATCTCGTAGTGCTCGCGGTAGCGGGCAACCTTGCGCCACACCGTCGTGGTGCGGCCCATCTTCTCCACTACCCACGCCGCCGTATCGTTGCCCTCGAAGCACGGGTGCTGCGTGCAGAAGACAAAGCGCCCCTTCGCCGAAAGGACGCGGGCCGTCTCTTTGAAGGCCCCCTGCGCCGTGTCGTCGGTCATGTCCAGCACGCCCATGTTGCACACAACGACGTCGAACGATCCGGCAGCGAACTGCCCCAGGTTGGCGGCGTCGGAGACGTGGTATGCAATGCCCAGGGGAGTCCCGACCAGTCGGGACTCGCGGCGCTGGGCGCGTTCCACCAGGGTAGGGGCCAGGTCAACTCCCGTGACCTTCGCCTCCTTGCGGGCAAGCTGCCGCGCCAGCGCGCCGTTGCCGCAGGCGAGATCTAAGACCCGCTGGCCCGATACCTCGCCCAGGACGCGAAGCAGCGCCGGGTTGATCAGCCCCCGGTGCCACAGGTCGCCCTCGTCCCCCTGACGCCCATCAAAATAGTCCGCGATCTCCTCCCATCCCAGCGTTTGTTGCTGCGCCATTCCTCGCTCCTTTCTGAGAGACACATCAGGGGATTGTATCACGCCTGTCCAGCCGCAGGCGGGTGCTACAATGGCGGCATGGCGAAGAGGCCACAGACGCTGGTATTCCGAAGGGCAAGCCTGCTAGGGCAGGGGCCCGGCCTGTACGCCGTGGTGGTGGAAGGCGGCAAAGTCGGCTGTGTTGGCCCCGATGCGGGGCTACCCGCCATGACAGCGGCCCGCGTCATTGACTGCGCCGGCGCGACGCTCCTGCCTGGCCTGCACGACCACCACATCCACCTGCCGGCATACGCCGCCAGTCTGCGGCAGGTGGACTGCGGGCCGCATG
>JACQUI010000384.1 GCA_016210395.1 Chloroflexota bacterium
CCGCAAGGGCGTGGGAGTTCAAATCTCCCCTTCGGCACCACTCCTGTGTCCGCATGGGTGATAATATCATTGTCGGGTAGTCCTGGCGCTTGTAGCTCAGTTGGATAGAGCGCAGCCCTGCGAAGGCTGAGGTCGTGGGTTCAAATCCCACCGAGCGCACCACCCCCACGACCACTGGGGCGATTAGCTCAGTTGGTTAGAGCGCCTGCTTTACACGCAGGAGGTCGTAGGTTCGAGCCCTTCATCGCCCACCATCACCTCTTCTCTCAGCGGGACCGGCGCACCGTTTGGCCCGCCGCTTCATCCAACTCTAGGGCGGATGTGGCCTTTTTGGACGATTGGGAGGTCCCAATGCAGTCAGGTTCCCAGAGCAGGGATGTCGCCCAGCGCATCCTCGATAACGTCAACAAGGTTATTCTCGGCAAGGGCGAGGCCGTCCGCCTGGGCGTCATCGCCCTCGTCAGCCAGGGGCACGTCCTGATCGAGGACGTCCCCGGCGTGGGCAAGACCATGCTGGCCAAAAGCCTGGCGCGCTCCACAGGCTGCACCTTCAGCCGCATCCAGTTCACCCCGGACCTCCTGCCCAGCGACATCACCGGCGCTTCCATGTACAATCAGAAGACGGGCGAGTTCCAGTTCCGGCCTGGCCCAATCCATTCCCAGGTAGTCCTGGCCGACGAGATCAACCGCGCAACGCCAAAGACGCAGTCGGCGCTACTGGAAGCCATGGAGGAGCGCCAGGTCACCGTCGAAGGCGTAACGCGCCCGCTCCCGTCGCCGTTTATGGTCATGGCAACGCAGAACCCCGTGGAATACGAGGGCACCTTCCCCCTGCCGGAGGCGCAGCTCGACCGGTTCATGCTGCGCATCCGGCTGGGCTACCCGTCCTCGCAAGAGGAGATCAGCATCCTGGACTCGCAGCAGGTTGCCCATCCTTTCGACTCGCTGCAGCCCGTTGCCACGCCCCAGGAGGTGGCCCATTTGCAGGAGGAGGTGCGGCGCGTCTATGTTGACGCCCTGGTGAAGCAGTACATCGTCTCCCTGACGGAAAGCACTCGCAGCCACCAGGACATCGCCCTAGGGGCATCGCCACGCGCATCGCTGGCGCTCCAGCGCGTGGGCCAGGCGCACGCTTTCCTGGAGGCCCGCGACTACGTGCTGCCCGACGACATCAAAGGCCTGGCAGGGCCGGTCCTGGCCCATCGCCTGGTGCTCACGTCCGCCGCGCGGATGCAGGGGTTGGATGGAACGCGCATCGTCCGGCAACTCACGGAGGGAGCGGCCGTGCCGGGCGTCAGGGCAGGAAGGTAGCGGTTGATGGCGCTCGCAGGAAGACTCCGTATTTGAAATACCGATTCGCTTTTCTAGGTTCACTCCTTGTCGTTGTCCTGGCCTTCGCTCTGGTGACAGGCTTTCCTCTTCTCATGCGCCTCTTCTACGTCCTGTCCCTGGCGCTGGCCGGTGGGTACCTGTGGGCATGGCTGAACCTCCGCTGGCTGGACGCGGCCGTAGAGCGGCGGACCCCCGTGGTCTCCATAGGACAGTCGGTGGAGGAGCGCATCACTGTCCGGAACACCTCTTTCCTGCCCAAGCCGTGGCTGGAAGTTACTGACCTGAACGACATCCCCGGCCATTACACGGGGCAGGTGATCGGCCTATCCAGCAGGGGGTACCGCTCCTGGCGCGTCCGCACGCCTGCCCGGCGGCGGGGCGTCTTCTCCCTCGGGCCTTTGCGCATCGCCACCGGCGATCCCTTCGGCCTGTTCCGGTTGGAGCGCCTCTACCAGGGCAACCAGCAAGTGGTCGTGCTCCCCGCGGTTGTCCCCCTGGTGCGGTTCCTTCTTCCTTCCTCGGACTTGCCTGGCGAAGGCCAGCTCCGCATGCGGCCCCACCAGGTCTCGCCCCACGTGGCCACCGTCCGTGAGTACGCCCCCGGCGATAGCCTTCACCGCATCCACTGGCCCTCCTCGGCCCGCCAGGGGACGCTCATGGTGAAGGAGTTCGACATCGGCCTCTCCGCCGACGCCTGGGTGCTGTTGGACCTTGAGGCGCAGGCCCACGTGACCCTGGACGACGACTCCACCGAAGAGCTGGCAGTCACCGCCGCAGCATCCATAGCCAGGCACCTGCTGGGGCGGGGAATGCCGGTCGGCTTTGCAGCCAGCAGCGCGGCGTTCCCTCTGCTTCCGCCCGACCGGGGGGACGTGCAGGACAGCCGCATCCTTGATGCCCTTGCTAAGGTCAAAGCCGATGGCCCAGCGGCGCTGTTCCAGTCGTTGGCAAAGCTGGACCCCTGGCTTGGCCGTCAAACGGTGCTGGTGATAGTCACGCCTTCCGCCCAGCGGGACTGGCTGGAGGCCATCGGCGCGCTTGCCCAGCGGGGCGTTCGGATCGCCGTGGTGCTGGTGGACGCCGCAACCTTCGGCGGCCCGCAGACGGCGGCCCTCGTCCCGTCCCTCAGGGGCCTCGGCGCAGCCGGCTACCTCGCCGGCAAAGGCGAGAACCTCGCAGCCGCCCTGGACAGCCCAGTATCGCTGAGCTGGGCCGCCCAGGAGCGCGCCATGAGGGCCTCCCGATGACGACCCGCGCCGCGCCGCTGCGTCAGTGGCTGGGAGGCGCTCCAGGCGGGGCCGCCGCGCCCCTGGGCCGGCGTGCGCTCTCCTACTTGCGGCCCCTTGCTCCATCCCTCCAGTGGGTAACGTTTACCCTCATGCTGGGCGTGCTCATGAGCGTGGTGTGGTCGGTGCAGGCCGCCCGGTGGACGACGACGCCCCCGCTGCACCTTGCGGCGTTCATCGGATTTGCTGCGGGCGCGGGCCTGGCAAAGGCCCGCATCAACACCTGCGTCCTGCATAGCGTCGGGCTGACGCTCTGGCTCCTCACCGTGGTGTGGATGTTCATCGCCTTCCTGCACGCGCCGGGAGGCTTTGCCGGCATCTATCACCTGGGTGAACGGTTCGGGCAGTGGATGTTCGCAGCGCGCACCGGCGGCATCAGCACCGACGCCGTGCCCTTCGCCGTGACCCTCGTCGTGCTTACCTGGGCGCTGGGCTATGCTGCGGGCTGGTTCACGTCTCGCAAAGGGAACGTCTGGCCGCCCGTGCTGGCGTCCGGCTTCGGGCTGCTCACCAATCTGAGCTACTTGCCCAGCTCCTTCTGGTCGTACTTCTACCTCTACCTCCTGTTCGCCATGCTGGCGCTGGCCTGGGCCAGCTTCCTCCAGCGCCGCAAGACCTGGGAGCGCCAGCGCATTGTACATTCCACCGTGATGGCCGCGTACGGCCTCAGCGACGCCTTCTGGTTTGGCCTCGCCGCTGTGATCATCGCGCTGCTCCTGCCCGCCGGCTTCAGCAGGCCGGCCGTGTTCAAGCGGGCATACGAGGTCATGCGCTGGCCCGTGGAGACCTTCAGCGGCGACTTCAACCGCCTCTTCGCCGGCGTCCCCGCCAAAAAGGCGGTGCCCTTCCGCATCTTCGACGACACCCTGCCCTTCCAGGGCACCATCAAGCTGGGCGACCAGGTGGTCTTCACCGCCGAGACATCCTGGCCCACGTACTTCCGTGTGCGCAGCTACCCAACGTACCTTTCTCAGGGATGGTCGGCTGGGGCCACGCAGCTTGTCCCGGTGGACTGGCCGGCCGCCGAGACAGCAGAAACCCAGTACGCAGAGCGGCAGCCGGTTGTGCAGCAGGTAACACTCGCCTTCAGTCCGAAGCACCTGCCCATTGGCGGGCTGGTGGGCCAATCGGACAGGAGGCTGCTGGCGGAAGCCCCCGTGGGGCCCACCTACACCATACCGCTGGGCAGAACGCAGATTCCGGGCGCTTTGCCGAAGAATGTCCAAGCACTGGCGTTGCAGCTACGGCAAAGGTTTGCGGTGGAGGGCCAGGGCAACGTGACGATCCGAAGACTGGTCAACAACGCTGATCCCATGGAGACACTGATCAGGCAGGTGATGCCGGCAGGCTCTGATCTAGTACGCGTCCTGCGCGACGCGGAAGGGTACACGACGGGAGTAGAGATTCGGTATTCGGGACCGCCGGACGCTGCCACGTGGACGATTCCGCTGGTCCCTTCTGCCGACCTGAGCGCCCTGCCGCCCGCCTTGCAGAAGCTGGCGCTGGACCTGAGGCGACGGCTCCCGCCACGAAGCGCTGAGGTAAGGGTGCTCCCAGACGGCACGATAATACTCCCTTCGTCCGCTTTCGATGACTCGCTGATTCGGGCGGCAATACCCCCGGAATACGAGCTTGTCCGCGTCAACCGGGACAGCCAGGGCAGGGCCATCGGCGTCGAGATCCGCAGCATTTTGCCGCCCGCCCAGGATGTCCTCTCGGTGCAAAGCCCCGTCCGGCTCCTGACTGAAGACGCCTATGCCGTCCGGACTTCCGTCTCCGTGGCAACCCCGGGCGAGCTTCAGGCCGCCGGCGTGAGCTATCCCGCCTGGGTGGAAGGCCTCTACCTGCAGCTTCCGGATTCGGTGCCCCAGCGGGTCAAAGACCTTGCACGCTCCCTCACGGCTAACGCCAGGACCCCCTACGAGAAGGCCCTTGCCATCCAGGCCTACCTGAAGACCGTCCCTTACAGCCAGACCATCCCGCCTCCCGGCTACAACGCCGACGGCGTTGACCACTTCCTCTTCGTGGCCAAGTCAGGCTACAGCGAATACTACGGCTCCGCCATGGCCGTCATGCTGCGGACCGTGGGCGTGCCCGCGCGCCTGGCCGTCGGCTACACCTTCGGCGACGTGGACGACAGCGGCGTTGTGGCAATACGCGACCTCAACGCCCACGGCTGGGCGGAGGTCTACTTCCCGCGCTATGGCTGGGTGGACTTCGAGCCGACGCCCGGCCAGGACGTGCCGAGCTTTGAGCTGCTGGAGGGGGGCGTGGGCTTCGGCGGAGCCGGCGACGACGAACTCCTGAACGACCTGGAAGGCGACGAACAGGACCTGCCTCCCTTGGGATCGGGTGGAAACAATGCCAGGGACCAGGGCGGCATCCGCATCGGCCTGCCCACGCGGGGCTGGCTCATCTTGGTCGCTGCGATTGCCGGCGTGGGCCTACTGTTGCGCCAGGGACTCCGCTGGCTCCTCGTCACGCCGCGCCGTGTCGAAGGGGTCTATCGAAAGCTCTCGCGGCTCACCGCCCTGGCCGGGCTTGGCCCCCAGGAAGGGCAGACGCCCAGGGAGTACGGACGGCTCATAGGCAGCCGCCTGTCCGGCTTCCAGACAAACCTTGACGCCATTGTGGATGCATACAGCCGGAGGCTCTACGGGCAGAAGAGCCTGACTCTGGAGGAAGAGCGTGTGGTAGGCGAGGCGTGGCGGCGGGTGCGTGTACCCTTGCTGGGCCTTGCCCTGCGCGGCCTGTTCAGCTTCAGGCGCCGGCCCCAGCGGGCGTTGCGCACGGCGGCGTCTCAGTAGTGAAGGTCGTGGCAGCCCAGTCGCCTGGCCTCTCATGAAAATAGGGGTAGCGCGCACGCCGCAAATGTCGCGTTTTGGGTGGTTGCCCAAGGAACGGAGGGGCGGGTGCAAACCCGCCCCTCCGTACGTCTGCGACCATGCGACTGCCGTGGCTTAGAGCAGCAGACCCTCCACAGAGACGAGCCGCCGCTCCACGGGGTCAACCGCCAGCAGGAAGATCTCCAGGGTGACCGCACCGGTCAGAGGCGGGTCTCCAAGCTGGCCAAAGAGACAGGGAACCGTGGCTTGCTCCCCGTTGATCTCGGCAGCCACGAAGCCAAGGTCACGCCGGTCAATGCGACCATTCGCCATACGCAGGCGCACGCTCCGCTGGCGTCGAACGCCTAGGCGCTCCAGCACCTCTGCCGGCGCGCTGGAGAATGTTGCCCCGGTGTCCTCAAGCCGGCCCTTGGTTCTTCACCGCAGCGAGGGTCAGCGTAAAGGTGGTCCCTTTCCCCACCTCGCTCTGGATGTCAATCTCCCCATCGTGGCGTTTGACGACGCCGTAGACCATCGCAAGGCCCATGCCTGTGCCGCGCTCGCCTTTGGTGGTGAAGAATGGCTCCAAGCAGCGGCGCCTGACCTCCTCGGTCATTCCCACGCCTGTGTCCGCCACCTGGACGTGCACGTGTCCGTCCTCGGCGCCTGTCCGGAGTGTGATCGTCCCGCCACCCGGCATGGCGTCCACGGCGTTGAGGATGAGGTTGGTCAGCGCTTCCCTGAGCTCTGATTCGCTGCCTTTGACGGCCGGGATGTTCCCAAGCTCGGTCGCGACTGCTATCTGTGCCTCTCGCTGGGACCTCCATCTGGTTTCCGTCAAGACCACCGTCTGTTTCACGACCTCGTTCAGGTTGACGGGGCCCATCTCGTCGGCATCTAGCCCAGGACGGTAGAACTCCCGCAGTCGCTCCACAATCGCGGTTGCATCCTGGGCCGCCGTGTTGATGCTCTTGGCGTACTTGGCCACCACGTCTTGTTGCTCCAGGATGCCAGGCCTGGTAAGCAGCAGCTCAGAGAGGCCGACGATGGGGATGAGCGTGTTGCTGATGTCGTGGGCGATGCCGCTGGCCATCTGCCCCAGGGCGTTCATCCGCTCCTGGTGTATAAGCAGTGGCGTCCTTTCCAACCTTGCCAGGGCATCGCTGAGGCGGGCATTGGCCTCTCGTAGCTCGGCCTGCGCCTGCTCCTGCTCTCGCCGTGATCGCTCCAGCGATTCCAGCATGTTGTTTACCTCATGGCCCAGCCTGGACAGCTCGTCTTTCCCTTCCTCGGGGACGCGGGCGGTCAGGTCGTTGTTCTTCCCGATCTGTGTCACCACATGCCCCAGGCGAAGCAGCCGGGAGAGGACTAGCTTTTTTGTGAGAACGAGCGTCGCAATTGAAAGGCTCATAATAATAAGGCCCGAGAAGATGAATACCAGGATGACAGTGGTGCGGCCCTGCTTGTAGATATCCCGTGGGAACTCGCCAACCAGAACCAGCGCAGGGTCGCCGTACATGTCTTTGAGAGCCACCACTCCTGCTATAGAGCTTGCGTCCAATGGTTCGACCGTAACGGAGTCCTCACCCGAAAGGGACGCAAGGGCTTCGCGGACATACGCGGGCAGATCAGGGCTGTTCCGGGGATATGTCTGCAGGGAGTACAGCGTGGCCTTGGCCAGTCGCTCCGTCTCGTTGGAGTCGAGGTAGCGTCCAAAGACCAGGGACCCGCGCGGCGGGCCGAATCCCTCGCTGGTCAGGATAGGGTGGGAGGAGACCAGCAACGTGCCTTCCGGCAGCGACAGAAATCCTGCCATGCGGCTGTGCATCTCGTGGTCAAGCAGCAAGCTGCCGGGAGCTATGTGGGCCAGCAAGCTGGGAGGGACGGGTGTTTCCCGGCGGTTTTCCAGGTCATACGCTTTGCTGAAGACAAGCCGTCCTGAGGAATGAACGAAGAGCATCACGTTCAGACGGTTGTTGACGAAGCTCCCGTCGGCCAGTGTCGAACTGGCGAATGCCTCGTTCCCGTCTTCAACGAACCCATACGTGTCGTCCCATGTGGCCCAGTCTTGTGCCGTGGCGTCCAGCGTAGCTACTTCATCATCAAGCGCGCTCATGATTCGCTGCATGTTGTGGTGGGCTTCCTGGGTTTCCAACGTGCGAAAGCCCGCCTTCACCACCAGCTCCGTGGCTGCGAAGAGCGCCACGAGGAGCGAAAACGTAAGCACACCGACTACGATGAGCGACTTTGTCCGGAGCGACATGATTGCGCCTTCTCGGCAGTTTTCTGGGAGGCTACGTGTTTTGCGGGAGTGAATTAACAGCCCTTAACCTGATTCTATCACACCATGCCAGGCGTAGGCCCGGGCCTGCGCCGAACCGCAGATGCAAGCCTTGCCGTGCGTCCGCCAACCAAGCGAAATGGCGCTCCTGCGGAGTAGGCTCGTTTCAACTTCAAGCGTGCTATCATGTCACCCATACCCACCAGGAGGCCAGGAGGCGCACTATGGCGGACGGCGCGGCCAAAGCACGGAAGGCTGGAGGCCATTGGCAAGACGTGGAAGTGCGCTCACTGCTCTCGCGTGCTGCTCTGGCCGTGGGCGCGGGCAGCCCCACCGACGCAGGGACGATGTGGTCGCTGCCCGCCGAGAGCGAACGTCCTCTCATCGTCCTTGGCGCGGGTGTCCCCGATCCCGCCACCACGCCTGTCGAAGACCTTCGCGCCGCCCTTGACCACGTCCTCTCCGAAGACGCAGAGGACGCCCTGAGCTATGGCGGCGTCCTCGGGTACTCCGGCCTGCGGGAGGCGCTTGCCCAGCGCCAGAGCCGGCTGGACGGCGTGCCGCTGGAGGCCGAGAGCTTCCTGCTGAACAACGGCGGCGCAGGCAGCATAGACACCGTCTGCAAGGCCTTCCTGGAGCCCGGCGACGCCGTCATCATCGAAGGCCCCACCTTCTCCGGCTCAGCCCGCACCATTCGCGGCCACCTGGCGGACATCACCCAGGTCCCCCTGGACCAGGACGGCCTCAGCGTGGACGCCGTCGCCAGGGCGCTCCGGGAAGCTGAGCGGTTCGGCAAGCAGGTGAAGCTCCTGTACACCGTCCCGGACTTCCACAACCCCACGGGGGCCACCCTCTCCCTCCAGCGGCGCTACGACCTCCTGGAGCTGTGTGCGGACCACCGCGTGCTCATCCTGGAGGACACCGCCTACACCGACCTCTACTTCCGCGAGCCGCCTCCACCCTCGCTCTTCGGCCTTAGCCAGGGACAGGGCGTCCTGAAGGTGGGCAGCTTCAGCAAGGTGATCGCGCCAGGGCTGCGGGTGGGCTGGGTGCAGGGCCGCCCCGACTTCGTCGAGGCCCTGTCCCGTGTGCGGTACGACATGGGCATCAGCCCCCTGCTGCTGCGGGCCATTGCGGAGTATGCCGGCTCCGGCAAGCTGGAAGCCCACCTGGAGGAGGTGCGCCCCATCTACGCCCAGAAGTGCGACGTCCTCAGCCGCTCGCTGATGGAGCATTGCGGTGAGTACGTGCGCTTCCGCAAGCCGACGGGAGGATTCTTCCTGTGGGTGGAGTGCCTCGGCCCGTCCGCCCGCGAGGTGCGGCAGGCCGCCGCACTGGAGGGCCTCAGCTTCCCCGGCGGCGACGGTTTCTTCCTCAACCGCGAGCGCGACGATACGACGCACCTGCGCCTGGCCTTCAGCACCGCATCTCTGGAGGAACTGGCGGAGGTCGGCCCCCGCCTGCGCGCCGCATTCCGCCGGGCCATGGGCGAAGGGTAGAACGCAATGCGCCGGACCTCTGGATTCGTAGGGGCGCGGTCGTCGCGCCCGCTCCTACGCCGGGTTGGACCGGAAGTCCTCAACGCAGGCAAACCCGTTCCAGACCGCCCGTGGCGCTACGCCTTCGCGTTCCCCCGCCGCAGGCCGATGTCGTAGCAGCTCTCGCACACCGAGGCGGGGATGACGCCCCAGCGCATGAGCCATCCAAACACGTAGCAGCCCATGCAGAATCCCAGGAATGCCTCCAGCGACGCGAACAAGGTCAGGACGCCCAGGACGCCGTAGGCTGCGCCCGTCATTCCGAAGGCGAAGTGCAGCAGCATCGCCGACCAGGAGAACACGACGCCAATGCCCTGGGCGAACCGCTTGGGCGGGCCGGGCACAGGCTTCATGTGGTTGCCGAAGAGGGGCGTCAGCACGCGGGTGGCCAGGAGGCCGGCGGGGCTCAGCGTCGGCCCCGTCAGCACGCGCGCCAGAAAGCCGTAGGCCAACAGCAACAGCAGCCAGTGCTGGTGCAGGAGGATGACGCCGAGGGACATGCCGACGACCATGCCCGCCACCATGCGGGCGGCGTAGTCGTTGGCGGGGTTGGGGAAGGAGAAGACCTGTCGCAGGGTCATGTGGCGCCTCCTGGCCTCACTCAGGGCGTTTCCCGATCCGGCGGCCTCCAATGATTTTTCGGAGAAGGCCCGTCTTTGCCGGTCGCTCCTGAGCAAGGTGAACCCGGTTATCTAGAGCAATGGGGTCGAGATCAGCCAGCGGAAGCCGCGGCTCCCCCAGGCTACACAAGCACAAGGTGTAGTAGACAACCGAGCTGACGTAGTCGCGCCTTACCACCATACCTTGCCCTGCACCTCCATCTCCAGGTCAGCGTAGCTCTTGTTCCACAGGCCGGTGCTCAGGTACTTCCAGCCGCCGTCGGCCAGCAGGCAGACGACGTTGCCCCTGTCCAGCCTGCGCGCCACCTTGAGCGCGCAGGCCACCACCGCGCCGGAGGAGACGCCTGCGAAGACGCCCTCCTTGTGCAGCAGTTCCTTGGTCATCTTGAAGGCCTCTTCGCTGGGCACCATGATGCGGGCGTCCAGCATGGCCAGGTCCAGAATGGGCGGCACAAAGCCCTCCTCTAGGCTGCGCAGCCCGGAGATGGCATCGTCCGGTTGCGGCGCCGCCGCAACGATCTTGACGTTGGGGTTGTGCTCCTTCAGCCGGCGCCCGTTGCCCATGAGCGTGCCGCCGGTGCCCAGCCCTGCCACAAACACATCCACCTCCGGCAGATCGCGGATGATCTCCGCCGCAGTACCCAGATAATGGGCCAGCGGGTTGGCGGCGTTGCCGTACTGGAACGGCATGAAGTACTGGGAGTTCTCCGCCACCATCTTCTGGGCAACGGCTATGGACCCGTTAGTGCCCCGCCGCCAGTCGGAGTAATGCACCTGGGCGTCGAACGCCTCCAGGAGCTGCACCCGCTCCGGGCTGACGTTCTTGGGCATCACCACCTCGACCCTGTACCCCTTCAGCTTGCCCACCATAGCCAGGCCGATGCCCGTGTTGCCGCTGGTCGGCTCCAGGATGATCTTGTCCGCCGTCAGCACGCCCTGTGCCTCGGCCTGCTCGATCATCTGGAGTGCGATGCGGTCCTTCACGCTGCCGGTGGGGTTGTTGCCCTCCAGCTTGGCAAAGAGGCGCACGCCCGCCTTCGGCGAAAGGTGCGGCAACTCAACCAGCGGCGTATTGCCTATGGCGCTCAGAATGCCCGGGCGCGGCGGCGTCTCCGCGCTCTCCGGGCGACGCGCTCCGCCGTTCGCCGCGATCCGCGTCCTCGTTCGCATGTCGTCTCTTGTGGCCATAGCTATCCAATGAGGCCGGTCCCGTTGTGGGGGACGCCGCAGAACTCTTCGTAGTCAATAAGCTGGGTCACTGTGGGATGCTCTCCGCAGACCGGGCAGTTGGCGTTGCGGCGCACCTTCACCTGGCGGAATGTCATGTCCAGGGCATCGAACATCAGCAGCCGCCCGGTGAGCGTCTCGCCCAGGCCAAGGATGAGCTTGATGGTCTCCACCGCCTGGATGGAGCCGACGATGCCCGGCAGCACGCCCAGCACGCCCGCTTCGGCGCAGCTTGGCACCATGCCCGGAG
>JACQUI010000385.1 GCA_016210395.1 Chloroflexota bacterium
GGGCATAGGATATCGTCAGGTCATGGCAGACCTCCTTGAAACGCAATTGGGGTAGCGAAGGGATACCGATAGGGAACGAGGGATGCTGAAAGGAACGGACTGAGGGGAAGGGAAAGAAGTGGGGGCGAGGAGCACAGGGGACGGGAGAACCCGGCTACGGGCGGGGAGCAGAGCCGTTGGTTGAGGCTGCGCCGTCGGGCGAGTTCTCCTTGGACGGACCAGGAGTGGCGGCAGCCTGCTTGCGGGCCATGGCCTGGAGGAGGTTGGCGAGCTCGGGAGCAGCCAGCGCCTCCAGGGCCTTGCCTGTCTTCTTCTTCACCGCATCCAGGAGCTTCGGCTCGGTGAGCCCCTGCGCCTTCGCCAGATGCAAGAGACTGTCCTTCAGGGAAGGCAGCAGGGCGTCCTTTCGGCCTTGCTCAGTGCTGGCATCGGCGCCGTCTCCGTACAGGGCATTGCCGAACTGGTCGCCGAACGAGCGCAGGGCGCGCTTCAGGGCGTCGGTGACGGCGCCCTTGAATGCGGTGTCGTGGCCGTCGGGGGTGTCCTCCGCCACGGCCTGGCATCCCACGTCGGTGCGCGGCGGAACGCCAGGCACAGTGACCCGCACCGTGGCGCAGTACATGCCGGTGATGGATACCTCGCCCGTCTTGGCATTGACGCTCTTGATCTCCCGGTAGTTTATGTCGCCCACCAGCTCGTAACCCCCGCCGCCGTAGCCGAAGATGCGGTTGGCCTGGGCGATGGCGGCATGGCCCTCCAGGTAGGCGAAGGACCGCCCGCTCCTGCCCTTGCGAGAGGACACCAGGGACGGGTCCAGGGGCTGCGCCAGCTTCTCGGCCACAGCCGGGGGCAGCCCATCCCACAGCAGTGGGAAGGCGCTCTCAGCAGGAGGTAGATGGCCGGGTTGTTTGTGCCCGTTCTTGCGGGTCTCGACGTTGGTCTGTTCTTCCATGAGGGGTCTCCTTTCAGGTGATGCTTGATGCTCAGGCTCCTGCTCCTCCACACGCGTGAGGGAGCCGTCGTCGCCGGCCAGATGCCACCGCTCCTTGTAGACCGCCCTGACCTGTCGCCGGACGTGGTCCCAGTCGCCGGCCTTTTCCATGCGGTACACTTCGGCGTCGTAGGCCTTGCCGATCCCCCAGAGGCGAGGCTCCTTGCGCAGCCATCCCGCCAGGCTGCGGATGTTGTGGGCGATGTCCTCGGCGGGGCAGTGGGTGAAGTCGCCCCAGGCGTAGAGTTTTCCATTGACGTGGTAGACATAAGCGGACCCTGGTTTCAGGCCCAGGGCGTCCAGTTGCTCTCGCCGCGACTGGGGCAAAGTCACTGCACTGGCGGCAGGTTGCTGGGAGGGAGCAGTGACCAGTAGCGCAGGAGGGTCCGGGAGCACTGTGGTTGCTGGACTGTCTTCAAGCGGAAACAGGGATGCCAGGGGCGTCTTCTCCATTGGGTCTCCTTTGCAGGTTTGTGTGTTGCAGCCATCTCTCCGTTGCTACCTGTACACGGCAATGGAGCCGTCGTCGCCAGGGCTGTCGGGGAGATTGCCCTGGCCGTCTCCTCCGCCGTCCTCGTCCTGGTCGTCGCCGTCCTGAGCATCGTCTACGGCCTTTTGCAACTCCTCTGCCCAGGCAGGGATGCCCGCGATGTACTCGCCGTCCTCTGCGTTGTAGGTCCAGCCGTCGCAGGAGGGGCAGTCGTAGTAGGTCAGTGCGCCGCCTCCAACCTCGGCCACCTTCCGCATCTGCTCTCCGTCCTCGGGGCAGAAGGGACCGCTGGCCACAGGTCCCGCCTCGTACAGCTCCACCGTGCAGTCCGAGACCTGGTTGCCCCGGCTGTCGGTCTCCGGCGTATCATAGTCCCGGATTTCGACCTCCACGTCCGGCGAACGGTTAACCACGGTGACGACGCCGTCCTGGATGTGCACCTCAACGCTGCATTTCATGGTTGGCCTCCTTTTCTTCCTGGGTTTGCTCCAGGTCTGATTGCTCTAACTCCTCCGGCCTGTATCGCCGCGACAGCTCATAGCCGGGATCGCCGCTCTCGTCCACCAGGTAGTCGACGATCTCTTCGGCATACTCGGCCTCTGTCCCACCAATGGGTCTCGTGAGCCCAAGGGCATCGCCAATGCGCTCTTGGTGGAACCGTTCTTCCGCTTTCTTGATGGCCTCCCGCTGGCTGCCGGCCTCGATGCCTTCCAGCTTCACGCGCACGACGGTGAAGAGATGGACGTCGTACTTCTTCGTGGCCATCGCTTGCCGGACCTGGATGGTGATGGGTTGGCCGTCGAAGGGCATGGCGATGATGGTCGTGTCGTCCACGCGCTCCGCGTCACTCATCCCGTCCCACCAGGAGTCCGAGGTCATGCCAGCCCACAGCTTGTCGGTCAGGTCTTTCGGCTGCATGGCTAGTAGTGTTGGGTAGGTGGCTGGCGAGGTAGCCTGTGGCCCCTTTTCCAACCACCCCCCTCCGAACCGGACGTGAGAGTTTCCCCTCATCCGGCTCTCCAGTAACTCATGCCGGTTGCGTTTCGTGTCGGGCGGGTTTTCCGTGATGGATTGCCTGGTGACACGTTTGGCAAACGACCAGGGTCTTCCGGCGGCGGCTTATCATGACCTGTTTCCAGCCGGGTATCGCCTTGCGCCCTTTTACCTTGAGGTCCGCCAGTTTGCGTATGTGGTGAACCTGAACCCCTTCATACGAGCCGCACAGCTCGCATGTATCCGCAAGAAGCCGTTTGATTAGCTCCGTGCGGCGGGGACGGCGTATTGGCACTTGGTCTGTAAGGACTGCTCTTTTCTGTCGTCGTAGTACAAGGCCACCGAACCGTGCTACCAGTGGCTCCTTTCCCTCACGTTGGTAAGTGACTCTCAGGCACCGTCTGGGGCCGTAGGCCGTCTGCACCTTGTCTTTGTACGTGTTCCAGGTTTTCCCTACGCTCAGCTTGTGCTTGTTTGCGAGGGTCTTCAGGAGCGACGTTTGCATGACGCGGTGCAGCCGGTGCAGCCACCCAACGTTTTGGGCGAGGAGGTAGTAGTTGACGATTCCGGCGTATTGCCACTGGTACGCCTGGACAATGTCGTAGTCGTGCTCTCCCATCAGTTCAGGGCGATGCACGACTTTTCCGTTCTGCATGTACCGGGCGCACGCTGTGCGGACCACCTCGGCAGGGACTCGTAAGGCCATTACTCCATTGATAGCTCGCGCTCCATTTCGGCTGAGCCTCGTGTTGGAGTGTTGTACCACGAGTTCGTAGCCCAGGAACCGGGCTGCCTGGCTGACAGCTTGGGTTATCAAGGTCTTCTCTTCCGACAGCTCCAGCTTGAGTTCATCGCGCAGGAACGTCTTGATCCGCTCCTTGATTTCCAGAGCTTCTCCCTTAGGGCCGGCGAGGCACAGCAGGAAGTCATCGGCATAGCGCACGTAGCGCAGGCGCCGGAAGTCGGGGTCAAAGGGGTCACTACGCGGGAGTTGGCGCGCAGCCTTCTCCCATGCGTGGGCCTCCTTCACCTGTCCTTGTTTGTTCCGATACCTGGCGGTATTCCATGCCCGAACCCATGCAAGGTTCTGCTTCCGGCGCTGGCCTCGGGTATAGGCCGGGATGAGGTGTTGTTCGATGAACTGGTCCAGCCGGTCCAAGTAGATGTTGGCGAGCAGTGGGCTTATGACTCCTCCCTGTGGGGTTCCACTGGGGGAGGGATGGTAGTGCCAGTACTCGCAGTAGCCTGCCTTGAATAGCTGGACCATGAGCCGCAGAAACCGGTTATCGTGGATGTTCTCGCGGAGAATTGCCAGCAACACCTCATGATTGATGTTGTCGAAGCACCCCTTGATGTCACCCTCGATGAACCACTTCGTCCCTGTACCGTTGTAGGCGATTTCCTGCAGAGCGGTGTGACACCCACGCTGGGGTCGGAATCCGTGGCTATGTTCCGAAAACCGCGGCTCGTAGTAGGCTTCAAGCAAGAGACGGATGACCTCTTGCAGCAGCTTGTCTGACCAAGTCGGGATACCCAGTGGCCTGGTCTTGCCATTGGATTTGGGGATCTCGACCCTCCGTACCGGAGTCCATCGGTAGCGTTCAGTGCGCAGCAGCGCAATGGTGTTCCCGATTTTGGTCATGGACATGGCATCGACTGTTTCCCCGGAGACCCCTTTGGTCATGGCTCCTTCATTCCTGTAGAGGCGGCCATAAGCCAGTAGATAGAACTCCGGGTTGAACAGCTGCCGGTAGAGTCTGTCTAAGGGCAGTCCTTGTTTGCCTCGCTCTCGGATGACCGCCAAAACCGTCTCGGCGTCTTGCATTTCGCATACCTCTCGGTCTCATTGGTCGAGTTACCTGTTCCCCTTCGCCATGTGGACGGCTTTCCCGTCCTCGGACTACTACGGGAACTCCGTGGCCGTAGGACTTGCGTCCCGTAGGCCATCCTGTGCTTCATTGGCGCAGTACGTGGTTAGCGTGACGTAGGCAGCCCACTCATCCCTTGCTCGAACGCATTGTTCGCCGATACAGCCTGCGGAGGTGCGGGTACCCAGAGGACCAGTTCCCGCACAAGCTGTCACTGCTAATAGCCGCCGTAGCAGTGGGTCTGTTCGTTGGACCATCTGGGATTGGACTTCAAGCAATCCAGCTTTTGCCTTATCACGCGGGTCTTGCGAGACAACGGTTGCAGCGGCTTCTCCGCGTTTCTCGCTTTCCCAGTAGGCTTTGTTGACCTCCCGTCTTTCGATGTGAGGCTGACTGGGTGACCCAGGAATATCCTCCGAATCCCTTCCGCCTATAGCGGAAATACCGTGCCAACTAGCACAGCGCACCCTCCGGGAACATGACGGTCAGCGCCGCCTCCCCCGAGTCGCCCGGCCCAATGTGGAGCCAGAGCACGTGCTCCTGCCGGTGCGGGGAGCCATCGCGCAGATGGGCGTCCACCACCGACACCTTGAAGGTGACCAGGCTTTCGCTGGGCGCTCGGCGGGCAGCCAGGGACGCCATCCAGAGCACGTCCCACAACCGCCCCTGCTCGTCCTGCCCCTGTCCTTTCAGTGCTTCTGGAACCTGTACGCAGCGCTCCCAGACCGTGCGAGTGACCACGGTGTGGAGCTTGAAGCCCGCTTCCCTGGCCATCCCCGTCACGTCCACCAGCATCCCGTCCGCTATGGCTTCCGCGCGGGTGTAGACGCTGACCACCTCAGTGCCCTCGAATGGGTTGTCCTTAGACATCACTGCCTCCTTCGATTGAACTCGTATCGTCTTCCTTGTGAACAGGGCGGGCATGGCTCCTTCGCGTTGCCTCGGTGAGCAGGCGAAGGAAGATGGCGCGCCCGTGGGGGTGTACTGCCATGTCCGCCACGTCCTTGACGCCGTCGGGCAGGTCCACGGGTATGGCCTTCTGCCCCAGCAGCTTCACCAGGGTCTCCGTCGCGTCGTGGCCTGCATCATCGTTGTCGAACGCCAGCCAGACGTGTCCGAACCGGGCCAGCGCGTGCACCTGACGCTCCATGCCGTGGCTTCCCAGCAGGGCGCAGGCCGGTATGTCCCACTGCCCCAGGGTCAGCCAGTCGAACACGCCCTCAGTGACCACCACTGCCTCACGGCGATTCAGACGGCCCATCCCGAGGAGGGGTTTAGGGCCGGGCAACGCCTGAAAACGGGGCGTCGCGCCGTCGATGCTGCGCCCGGTGAGCCAGGTCACCCTGCCACCGGCGATCTCCGGGACGACGACCTTGCCGGCGAACCGCTCCCCCTGGCCGCAGAAGAGGCCCGGCCGGTCCATGCGCACGGGAAAATAGCCGAGTTGCGCCAGGAACTCCCACAGGCCGTATCCCGGTGCGTAGCCGAGACCCAGCCGTCGCGCCGTCTCCGGCTGGATACCGCGTCCCACCAGGTACGCCAGCGCATCGCGACTCCGCCACAGCCTCCCAGCGTAGAAGCGCATGGCTGCCCCAAGGAGGGCGGGATCGGGCGGCGGCATCTCGACCAGTGGCTTCGGTCCAGGCAACAGGTGGTTCCGGACTGACACAGGCCGATCCCCATTCAGGCGTTCGATGCTTTCCCCCAGGGTGAGTCCCTCGCGCCGCTGAAGGTAGTCGAGCACGTCGCCCTTGGCCCCACAGCCGAAGCAGTAGAACCGCTGGGTGTCCTGGTACACGGTGAAGCTGCCCTCCCGTTCGTCATGGAAAGGGCATTGACCCTGGAGCACCCGGCCACGACCGTGCAGCCGGACGCCGGAAGCTGTCACGATGTCCGCGATGGGATGCCGAGCTTTGATCTCCTGAAGATTCGCCATGTGCTCAGACAGGTGGCGTTGGCCGGTCGCTATGGCAGATGTCATGCTGCGTGTCTCCTTGTCTTGGTCTTGGGCATTGCTGATGTCCGGCAACAGCTTGCGGCGTTGCTTCCACGCCCTCGGTCCCCAGGGCTCTGGACGCCGCACGCACCAAGGCCGCCAGTGTTGGCGAGGGTGCGGTGAAAAGCCTCTGCCAGCAGGTCAGCCACCGCTTCGGCATGCTCTGCCTCCAGACCGTTCCAGGACTGGCCGGTGACGCGCTGCGCCACGTCGCGGACGTAGTCCAGCGGCAGCCCCAGGCAGAAGGCCAAGTCTTCCACCAGGGCCACGGCTCCACGGTGATCCCTCCCCAGTTCCACTAGTGCGATGGTCATGTCGTACCTCCTTTGTGTGTGGCGTGATTGACAACAGGATGGCCGGAGACGCAAACAGCCCCGGAAGCCGCTTGGGCTTGCCGGGGCTGCGTTCACGGTCGGTCATTGCGCGGGGCGCAGGTTCAGGCGGGCATGGGTATCACCTCCTTCGTTTCAAGGGATCGGTAACTTCAGGACAAAGGACTACCTGGGAGTTGTGGCGGGAGACAGCGGGTGTGTTCAGATAGATAGAGGGGAACGGGCAGAGGACGGGCAAGGGAATGGAGGGTGATGCAGCGAAAGGGCGGAGAAGGTTGGCCTCAGGGGTATGGACCTGTGCAGACCCGTCCAGACGGCGAGCCGGCACAAGGGCAGACTGATGTTGCCCGGAAGCCGCAGAGATGCAGATGGCGGGCAAACCACCACGGAATCCTGGATAGTTTCGGGCGCACCTCGACCCGGGGAATGTCAAGAGGCCGTTGTCCCGCTTGAGCGCCGCGCCGGAGAGCTTTCGCTCCTTCCCCCTCCGTCCCGATGTATCGGGATTCCGGGGTATCCAGCGTATCGCCTGGGCATCGGGACGAGCCCTCTGGATTTCTTGGCAGTTGAAACCCAGCAAAGCCAGATAGCGTCTTCAGTATGGAAAGCTCCTCTTCGCCGGTCAAGGGATTCCTGCGTTGGCGGCCCGGATCGCTTGCTGGAATATTGCATTGCTTCAACGGAGCTACGGCTGCCACAGGCCCAGGGTCAGCACGCGCCGCAGCCAGCGACGCCGCTCCAGGCGGACCAGTTCCCGGCGATGGGCTTCCAGGGCATCCAGCCGCCACGCGATTTCCTCGGACTGCCTGCTGCGTGTCCACCCCTTGCCCGGCGGCCAGCTCTCGCCGTGGTCCCGCATCACTGCCAGCTCCGCCTCAAGGCGCTGGACGGCCGCCTGAATCCCCTCAGCCTTCGTGCCTGCGCCCTCTTCCCTGCCTCTGGCGGCGTTGCGCGCCTCCACAAGCGCAGCCACGACAGAGTTGCCATGCACCGAGCCTTTGGAACCGGAATCGCCCAGAGCACCGGCCCCAATTACAGGCAACACCTCTTGGCCTGTACCCCTGGCGTCTTTCAATGCCTGGCGAAGCTCGGTCACGGCGCGCTCAACGCTCGCCAGGCGCTGCTCCGTATCCCGCTGGTGCCCTTCGCTCTTGCCTTGCTGGAGCGCCACACGCTCATCAGCCGCAGCCTGACGCTGCGCAACGTCCCGCGCCATGCCGGCAAGCTCCTCCAACCGCCGCTCCAGCCCACGGAGGCCTTGCCACCACGGAGCATCGGCTGCAGCCAGCCTGTCTGCCAGGCGCTGCTCCAGCGCCTCCTCCAGCTTCGGCGACAGCTCACCCGACGCCCTGGACCGCCGCAGCGTCCTGGAGCTGACCCCCAGCTCCAGGGCCGCGCCCTCCATGCCCTTGTCCCGCACCATCTCCCTCAGGTGCGCCTGGAGCTGCCGTCGCTCCGCCTCGGTGGTGGACGCTGACCGGCGCGCCTGTTCACCGGCTCCTCTCCCTGCTGCTGTGTCCTGCCCTGAGCCCTGCACCACGGCGCCCCTTCCGTCTGCCATCGCCAGCCTGTCCACCTCCCTACCTTGGCAATGTCCACCCGCCTGCACCAGCCACTGCCGGTCCGGTAGGCGGCTCCGTCCACAACCGATGGAACCCCGAGGTAAGGATTTCCCTAGCAACTCACTTCATATTCTCCGACATGCCCATACCACCGCCACGCCTTTGTCCACCTATGACCCTCCTCCATTCTCCGCTCTAGCGGGCCGGCGCCAATGTCCTGTAAGGGGGGGCCGCGCATGGCCCCGCCCTACAAGCCATTATTTGCCGCCTGCGCATGGCCCACACTCCGTACCCGTGAACTCACGCATCGGAGGCGCAGCATGAAGGATTCGATCAACAGGCGGGCCCGGCGCACGGCGTTGCCGGCAGTGGCCGCCCTCACCCTGCTGGCCGTTGCCGGTCAGCCCTTTCACCCCGGCGCGGCCTTCGCCCAGTCGCCTGCGCCGCCGGAGATGGTGGACTGGCAGCTCGACCGGACCCCCAGCGGCTTCAACGCCTACTGGGAGTTCTCCCCCAGGGTCTCCGTCTACCTGAACCTCTACCGCCGGGACGACGGCGTCAACGTCGCCTCCCAGGACCTGGGCACGGGCACGCTCCGGGGCAACGGCGTCTACCGGTACACCAGCGCCCTGTCTAGCCTCACGGTTACACCCGACGAGGAGTACACGCTGGATGTGGTGGCCGAGGACATGGACGACCCTGGCCTCAAGTGGCGGTTCACCTTCATCGTCCCTGAGCACGGCCAGGGCGGCGGCCTCTTCTCCGACATCACC
>JACQUI010000388.1 GCA_016210395.1 Chloroflexota bacterium
AGTCCCGTTCGTGGTGAGCTTGTCGAACCACGCACGCGCCCTTCGACAGGCTCAGGGCGAACGGGGATTCATCGTCCATCTACGCACGTAAGTACTAGCTGCATTCATGAAACAAAGAGAGCCCCAATGTCATCGGGGCTCTCTTTGCGACTTGCATCTTTGGCCTGAAGGCCGTGGCTACTTCTCTTCCTGCTCCTCCCCTTCTTCTTCTTCGCTGTCGTCGTCAAGGTGCGGCAGACCGAGGAATGTGCCCAGCGGCTGAAGCCCGGCGGCGGACCGGCCCTGAGCGCCTACGGCCGGAATCTCCATGTAATCGTCACAGGCGAGCTGCCCGTTCACGCAGGCCAGCGACGCGCCGTCGCCCGGATGGCCGTTGGGAATGAAAAGCTGCGGGTGGTCGAAAGGGCCTTCCTCATTGCTTACCCGCGGGTCGGTGAGGGCGAGCAAGAACTCGACCAGCGGCTCCTCGTCATCCTCGCCGATAGCGATACGGGCCATGTTGCGGTCCAGGTTTGCGATGTTCACGTCGCCGAAGTCGCCTTGCCTGTCGTAGAACTCGATGACCTGGCCGAGCGTGGCCTGGCCGCCGTTATGGAAATAGGGCCCGGTGAGTTCCACGTTGCGCAGGCCGGGCACCTTGAATGCGCCGTCAACGCTGACGCGGTTGCCTGTGGGGCACTCCTCTTCGTCTGCGCCCCCGCAGCCGGGAAGCTCGGGAGCGAAGTCCATCTCCGCCAGCGCCTGCCGGATGAAGGAGAGGGGCTTGCCTTTCTCCGTCCCGCCTCTGCCAATGTCCTCGCCGGTGGGGCGGACGCCGATGTTGGAGAATCCGTTGTCCAGGTAGACGGTCTCATCTCCAACCTGCAGGAGGCCGCCGACGATCTCCGGAGACTCCTCCACTTCAATGATCTCAAGCTCTTCCCCGTCCTCTGCCAGGCTGGTGAAGGCGGCGTCAGTGAACTCAGGGCCGCCGTGACAGCTCACGCAATTGCCCTGGCCCACCTGTTTGAAGAGGGGTGCGTCGGACTTGCCGGGCCCACGGTTGATGAAGACCAGCAGTCCTTTGATCTGCTCCTCGTCCAGCGCGCCGTCATCGCCATCCATGAAGCGGTCAAACGCCGAGCGGTCGGACACGAGCGTGCTCTCATACATCTGGATGGCCAGGCCGAAGAAGAGGCTGAAGTTCGCCTCAATCTGGCTGTAGCCGTCAATGGGCTTGGTGGAGTCCCAGTAGTCCGGCTGGAACACCGACTTGATCAGGGTCTCGTATGAAGTGTTCAACCCTGGTTGGCCCGAGACGGTCCCCTCGGCGATCTGCGCCCTAGAAAGGCTGCCGAGAATGCTGTCGTTGGGGTGCACGATCTGGAGGCCCAACGGCGTCACGCCAAGCAGCTTTCTGCCCACTTCTGGGAAGGGGCGGTCGAAGAAGGACATCTCCAGGTCGCTCAGTGGAGGCCCGACGGCCTGGGATGCAAGGCTGGCATTGGTGATGCTCACGGGCTTCTTGGCCAACTCGCCCCGTCCGTTCACCCACACGAACGCCTCGGCGTCCAGAGGGCCGAGTGGGGAAACGCCGTTGAACACGTTGTGGGCGCGTCCGTCCCAGAAGTTGGCGAAGTTAAAGACGGCGTTGATCATTGTTGGCGTATTGCGGGGTTCGACACGCCGGACATTGACGGCGCCGACGTTGTAGACGTTGTCGGCAACCGGCGCGCCGGCATCTGTGGGGTAGCCCTCCGCGACGCCCTGGAACCTGACCCCGAAGACTCCCTGGGAAGAGACCACATCATCGGAGTCGAAAAGCACTTCCCGCGCTGAATAGTCCTCTTCCTCAGGGTCTTCCAGCTTGTGGAAGGGGAAGTCCTCTGGCTTGAGGGTGTAATTGGGCCCGCCGCTACCTGATGCGGTGGCGCTGAAGATGGTCTGCAGCGATGCGTCAGTGTTCTTCAGGCCGGGGCTGATCTGGTTCTTCGACCGGTTGTCTGCGCCGGCTGCGAAGTGACATGAGGCGCAGGCCTGCCCGTCGCTGCCCACCTGCATGTCCCAGAAGAGGGCCTTGCCCAACACGACTGCGTTTTGCCTGGCTTCCGGGCCAGGCTGGAGGAACGCATCGAGGTCGCCAGGTTCGGGGATGCGTACCTCCGAGAGGGATTCCAGTCCCGCAGCCTTGGCGAGTTGCCTCACCGAGGCGGGCCGCATCTTTTCCTCATCTTCCTCTCTGAGCATGGGCGCCGCAGCGACTGCCATTGTCGCTATAATCGCCGCCACCGCCGCCACCGCCCCGCCTACGAGTGCCAGCCGTTTGACCTTTCGAGCCACTTTGGTCCTCCTATGGGAACAGCAGGTTTGCGTACGGTTTTTTCAGCATAACTGCATGTTTATCTGGCCCACAGGCTTTATGGACTAGACGCGTGCTCTGGTCTGGGTTTCTGGCACAGGCTGATTCGGTCCAGGGCGCAGGGTTGCTGGCGCAATAGCGGATGCAGCTCCTGCCTCTCTATACCCTACGTATACCCAGCGTATCCGTTTTCTAGGCTTTCTCCGCGTTCTCTACCTGAGAAAATGGAGGCGTTCTTCGCCCTTGGCCGCAAGAGGAGAGCAACCTGATATGATGAGCAAACGCTCCTCCGCTGAAATCGTCTACGAGGTGCTGTGTGCGCCGCGTGGCAGGGCGGTCAACAAGAAGACGATTGCATACAGTTCGAGGGTAAGTGACAGGCAGGCGTCCCGTTACATCTCGCTGCTGTGCGCAGGCCGCTTGCTGGAACGCACACCTGAGGGGGTGTACCGGGTGACGCCGGCGGGAGAGGCTGCGCGTGTCCAACTGGAGAATGCGCTGGTTGTCCTGCGAGACCTTGTCCCCGAGCAGGGGAAACAGCTTTACGCCTAGAGGGACGAGACCAGGCACGCGCCACAAAATGTAGGACCGGGCTGTTCTGCGCGATGGTTTTCTCCACCGCTGTCGCTGCGAAGCAGTCCACTTCCAAGCAGGGCTTCATCAGCAAGCGCCTCCGCTGATGAGGCCCTGCTTGTTGTTTGTACGATTGGCGTCAGCGTCTTCGCCAGGGCACACCAACCTACCCTCTAGCGGCAAGCGGCGCACTCCTGTCCACGCAGGGAAGGGCACAGTGCATTACTGGAGGCGACCCGCCGAGCGTGTCTCGGGATCTGGGGCATCCCTTGGGTATTGACGCATGTGGTGCTTCCTACTTCGTAGGGGCGGGTTGCAAACCCGCCCCTACGTTCGTTCGTTTCAGTTTTCGTAGCGCCAACCGCGCCAGCAAGGGCTATTGAGACAAACTCCGTAGGGTCACCCCTCGGGAGGGATGTAAACCAAGATGTCGGGGAAGGAGGCGTGAAGATGATGCAGGTGGCGCTACGGCAGCGCCGGCGCGCCGCAGGTGAGCCAGTCCGAACGCTCTTGCAAGGCGCTGTGGAGCAGAGCGTGCGCGGCGGACCGCTCCTGGTTGGCCACGGCGAGGCTGCTGTTGGCCGGAATGGCTTTGCCCTGCGCCAGCAGGTCCATGGCCTCCCGCATCGTGCCGAGATACCGGGCAATCGCTTCCTTCAGGGGAGCGGCGTCAGCCGGCGCGGGAGTGGAAGCTACGTCTTGGAGAAGCAACGCCCATTCCTGGGAAAAATGGATAAAATCCAGGCCGAACCTGGCGACGTCCTGACCGTGGGAGCGGCCAAGGAACTCGTTCCACTGCTGGGTGAGGCCTGCTTCCTGTAGTTGAAGGGCGGAAAGCCGGCAGAGGGCATCGCCCACCTGCTCGGCAGTGTCCAGGTCTGTCAGCATGTGCTGCGAGAAGCGCTGCCAGACCTCTGACGCAGGCGCGCCGGCCACCGCTTCCAGTGTTGCCAGAGTCTCCTCGCGGTCTGCGGCATAGGCCGTCACCAGCCTGGACACCAAGTCTTTGCCGCCAACCTCTGCAAGGTACTCCACCAGTTGCCACGAGAGGGCGTAGGCCCTGTCCAGCTCATCGAAGCTGGGCGGCGAGTCCCAGGGAAACTGGTGCAGTGCGTGCGGGTCAAGGAGAGCGCTGCCTCTGATGGCCTCCCGCACCTTCTGGCGGGCCTGAAGCCGCTTCGCCTGGGCGTCGGTGTCGTTTACCCGCTGTTCCACCAGCGTCGCAACGTATTCAGCGACGCCTTCGCTAAGCCACTGCGGAAGGGTAGGGGCTGCGATGTGCGTCAGTTCATGGGCCGTGTTATGGACCAGCCCTTTGGCCTGGGCATTGACGTACACCTTCGCGTCCGTGACCTGGCTGCCCGCCACGGAATAGGTAGCGAACCCCGCCAGCCATGATGGGTGCTGGAACTGGTTTTCCCCGGCAAAATGGTTGAACTGGCTCTCCCAGGTGATGTAGGCCTCTACGGGAGGCAAGGGCGCCAGGCCCAGCTCATCTGCAAGAACGTCGCTCGTAACCTCCAGCGTGCTCTTCGTCTGCTGCACGATGGCGTAGTCTACCCACGGCTCATAGTGCAGCGCCCCCATGCTGATGTCCTCGTGCAGATAGGGGCGTCCGTCTTTGATTGATGCGCCAACGTATGGGGCAAGGCTGTCAGGCAGAGGGGTGGGCGTGGGCTGCGGTTCCGCGGACGGCGTCTTGTCCCTGCCAACCAGCCAGTCGCCGGCGTCCTGGCACGCGCTTGTGGCAAGGGCAAAGGCAACCAGGATTAGCAGGACGATTGCGGACCGTGGGATGCGTCCAAGAGTGGGGAGGGTCATGACGCTGTCACAAGCCGGCGGACATACATGGTTGAACAGCTCTGAACACAGACCTCTCCCCTGCAACACGCTGTTGCGAACACGGTGCGTTCCTCTCCTTCAAGGAGAGGGGGGAGATGTCTTTGAGCCCTACTTTGACGCCAACGGAGGACAGGAGTTAGGTCTGTTCCACCTTCCCCAAACGCCCGCTTCATGCCTATCCCTCCCTTGCCACCATCCCGCCCTCCAAAGGCAACGCCATCCCCCTGCTCTCTGCTTCGCTAGGCTCTGCCTTCGGCAGGTGTGGTCTGGGTGACTTGCCCGCGCCTGCGCAAGAGCTTGGTGAACTCGCCGCGCTCCCAGACGACCAGGAGCTGGCTGGCTATTCCGATGGAAGTAAATGTGCCCACTATGATGCCGATGAGCAGGGCAATGAGGAATGGCCGGAGGCTTTCGCCGCCAATGAACAGCAACGCAAGGATGGCGAATACTGTTGCCATGCCTGTGTTCAGGGAGCGCCCAAGCGTTTCCATGATGCTGTTGTTGACCACCTGCGCCAGGGGCATTTCCGGGGCGCGTGTGGCGTTTTCCCGTATTCTGTCCAGGGCGACGATAGTGTCGTTCACGCCGTAGCCGATGACGGTAAGAATGGCCGGGATGAAGAGGGCATCCACCTCCATCTTCACGACCTTGCCCAGGATGGAGAAGACGCCGAGGACCACGACGACGTCGTACAGGAGGGCGATGACGGTCACCGTCCCGTACCGTATGGGCTTTTGCACCTTGCGGAAGGAATAGCTTATGTAGAGCAAGATGGCCGCCAGGGCGACGGCAACTGCAATGATGGCGTTGCGCACCGTGCCACTGGCAACGACCCCCGAGACAGATGAAACGTCGTATCGCTCGATAACGGCGAGGCCTTCCAGGGCTTCGTTGACTTTCTGCCGCTCGGAAACGTCTCCCGCGCCTTCCGGCCCCTTCAGCGTGGTCATACGCACGAAATAGCCCTTGCTGCCGGAGGCCTGGATGATCGCCTCCGGATGGCCAAGCTGGTCCAGCTTGTCGCGTAGCTGCGCTTCCGGCACGGGCGAGGCGAACTGGACGCTGACGGTGGAACCGCCGGTGAACTCGATGCCGAGATAGAGCCGGGGCGGAATGGCCAGAGAGATGATGCCCGGGACTATCAGCAGCAGTGCGAACAGCAAGAACCAGCGCCGCTTTCCTACGATGTCCATTGTCTACTTCCTCTCTCCTGCCGGAGTGGCTGCGCCGGCTTCTTGGCGGGCGGGAGACCGCATGGGTTCGGGAGTGTACCAGGAGCGGCGCACCCCCAGGGGGCTGGCGGCGAAGAGGTTCAGCAGCACCTTGCTGACGAACACCGAGCTGAACATGCTCAACGCCACGCCGATACCCAGTGTTGTTCCGAAACCCGCCAGAAGCGTTGCGCCCGTCCTCTGGCCGAACCAGATGAGGATGACGCAGGTGATGATCGTGGTGAGGTTGGAGTCCCAGATGGCCGACCACGCGCGGGTGAAGCCGATCTCGATGGCGGAGGCCAGCGTCCGTCCCACGCGCAACTCTTCCTTCATACGTTCGAAGATGAGCACGTTTGCGTCTACCGCCATGCCGATGGACAGGATGAAGCCGGCAATGCCCGCCAGCGTGAGCGTGACGGGGATGAGCTTGAAGATGGCCAGGGCCGCAAGCGTGTAAATGACCAGGGCCATGGCCGCGACCAATCCGGAGACCTTGTAGTAGAACGTCATAAACAGCATGATCAGCCCGAGGCCGACGGCGCCGGCGATGAGGCTCTTGCGCAAGGACTCCTTGCCCAGGGTGGCGTCCACGTCCTGCTCCTGCACCAGCTCCAGCGGGATAGGAAGGCGGCCTGACTCCAACTGGATACTGATGGTGCGGACGCGCTCTATCGTGAAGTCCTGCCCACCCTCGATGAAGCCGACGCCGCTCAGGATGGGCTGCCGCACCACAGGGTCAATGACCTCCTCGTCATCCAGGAAGATGACGAAGCGGTCAGGCGACGTTGTGTTGTTGGTGGCGAAGAGGCGGGTCGTCAGCTCGGCGAAGAGCCTGGTGCCGCGGGAGTTGAACTGCAGGTTGACGATGGGCTCGCCGCTGTCGGGGGCGGTGCCGGGATAGGCGCGGGCCAGGTCTTCGCCGGTCAGGCCCGTCTCGCGGTCTATGTGGTTGTCGGGCAGCTCGCACGGGTAGAAGGTCTGGCCGCCGAGGGTGAGGGGTGTCTTTTCCTGGCACTCGCGCTCCTTGAACTCCAGGCGCGCGGTGCGGCCAACAAGTTGCTTGACCTCTTCCACGTCGTGGATGCCTGGAAGCTGAAGCAGCACGCGGTCCTCATCCATGAGCTGGATGACCGGCTCAGAGATGCCGAATGGGTTGACCCGCCGCTCTATGGTCTGCAGAACGCCTTCCATCTGCTCCCGGCTGGCGTTGGCCGGAATCTCGGTCACGGTAAAAGTGGCGATGGCGCCGACGCCTTCCTCAATGGCTTTCTTGAGGGCGTCCGCCTCGGCAGCCTTGGTGACGTTGCCCTGGTTGTCGCGGACCTCAGGCGCAAGGATGTCTAGCCGGATGCTGAAGGACTTGTCATCTATGGGCAGGATCTGGGCGCTGGTCTTGCCGAAGGCGCGCAGGACCTGCCGGACCTGCTCCTCTCTGCCGGCGCTCTCCGGGGCTACGATGGACGCCTGGAACTCGATGCTGATTTGCTTGCCCCCGCCTTCAACGTCGCTCTCCACATAGGTTGCGATGGGGCCGAACTGGGCCGTCAACCTTTGCCGGATGAGGTCGGAGTCCGAGGGGACAAGAGCGCCCGTTGTATCCGTTCGGGCTTCGCGCAGCGTGGCGGCGCGGATCACAACCGCCGTATCTGTGGAGGACTCGGCGCTCGCGCTGGTGATGCCCAGGGCGGCGAGTGTATCGTTCACCGCCTTGGCCCGCGCAGTAGCAGCGTCAAGCGGGGGCGTCTGGGGGTCCTCAAAGGTGAGGTTGATCTCCTTGGTGCTTCGGGCCTGGTAGACCAGGTGGCTGCCGCCCTGGAGGTCCAGACCCAGGCGCATGCCGAGGATGGCCTCGCTTTCTCGTTGGAACTTCAGCGCCAGGAGCTTGATGTTGATGTTCTGGTAGCCGATGGCTCCCAGGGAGACCCCCAACACCAGGATGATAAGCATGACGCGGGAGATGCTGACCCTACGCATTGTGCGCCTCCGGGCCGCTTTCTAGGACGTGTGTGGCTAAGGCCAAGGCTTCCTCCTTGGAGGTGATTTCTCCCGTGGCCTGGGCTTCGCGCACCGCTTCCAGGATGCGGCCAACGGTTGGCCCAGGCGTCAGGCGCAATGCAGTCATGATCTCGTGTCCATCCAGCAGGGCGGGCAGCGAAGGCTCATGCTGGCGTTGCCCTGTATCCAGTATGTGACGGATGATTCCGGTGTACGTGGCCCATTCCTTCTGCTCCAGCATGGGGCCGCGCGCAGAGAGATAGTCTGCCATGTTCAGGTACAGCGTGTCTACTGCTGCGTCCCCTGCAGAACAGAAATATCGGTACACGGCCTTGGGCGTGGGCATGTCCACGCCCTGGCTCATCTGGCCGGGGCGCAGGTGGTGCTCCACCATCGTCTCAACGAGAGCAATGCCCTTACCGCTCATGCGGAGGCGGGTCAGGGCCACGCGGCACATCTCCGCGCCAAGAGTGTGGTGGCCGAAGAAGCGGATGCGCCCTGATTCCTCGATGGTCTTCGATGCGGGCTTGGCCACGTCGTGCAGCAGGGCGGCCAGCTTCAGGAGCGTGGCCCTGGCGTGCCCTTCGGTCACAGGCTGCTGGAAGTGGGCGGCCAGGTCGTCGTTCCACGGCACAGCGTCCAACACCCACAAGGGCTGGTAGGCCCGGGAGAGCAGCCCCTCCACGGCGCCAACAGTCTCGACGTTGTGGCGGAAGACGTCCCAGTAGTGCTCCTTGGGCTGGGCCACGCCTTTGCCCCAGGCCAGCTCCGGCAGCACGCGGCAGAGCAGGCCGAGGTCATCCAGAAGGTAGACGTGGGCCATAGCGTCTGGGCAGGCCAGGATAGCCAGGAGCTCGTCGCGGACGCGTTCCTCGGCGACGCCGTCCAGGCAGTGGGCGTCGCGCCGGATGGCAAGGGCGGTGGCCGGGTCAATGGTGAAGCCCAGGCGGGCGGCAAGGCGCACCGACCGCAGTAGGCGGACGCCATCTTCTCGGAAGACGGCGTCGCTGACCTGGCGGATGGTCTTCCGCTGGAGGTCGAGCCTGCCGCCGTGGGGGTCTACCACGCGGCCGGGCCAGTCCGGGGCAAGCAGCGCCTCCAAGGGCAGGGCCATGGCGTTGACGGTGAAGTCGCGGCGGGCCAGGTCCTCCAGAAGGCTGCCTTGCTGGGAGGCGACGTCCACCTGCCAGGCATGCCCCTGGCGCTCCAGCGCGACGCGGGCCACCTGGCGCTCCTCGTCCAGGACGACGAGGCTGCCTCCAAGGGCGGCTGCCAGGTCGCGGGCGATAGCCACAGCGTCGCCTTGCACGGCGATGTCCAGGTCGTTGGTAGGCCGGTCCAGGAGGGCGTCGCGTAGGAAGCCGCCGACGACGTGCGCACCGGCATGGGGCGGCAACAGGGAAGCCACCTGCTGGATGAGGGAACGGGGAGCGGCATCCAAAAAGGGGTGCGCCATAAGGGGCAGGGCGCTCATGGAAGCGCCACGGTGCTAGTCAACTGCCGCCTCCGCAGGTGGGGCAGGCTGCTGGGGCTGCGAAGGGGCGTGGAGGGACTCATGAAGGCGCTCTTCCTGCGTGATGCGGTTGCCTTCGCGGTCAATCTTCCACAGGTCTTCGTGGGCCTTGACGTGGTCAATGAAGAGGATGCCGTTAAGGTGGTCTATCTCGTGCTCCAGCGCCTGGGCCAGCAGGCCTTCCGCCTTGACCTTGACCGGCTTGCCGTGGCGGTCCAGGGCCTTTACCTTGACGGACTCGTGGCGGAAGATGCTGCCGCGGTAGTTGGGCACGCTGAGGCACCCCTCTTCCACCTCGCGCTCGCCGGTGGCCTCGACGACCTCTGGGTTGATGTAGACGTTGGCTGCTCCTGCTTTCGAGGAGGCCCCAGGGGGGCCTCCCTCTCGGTCCACCTCAGGGATTTCGATGGTGATGAGACGCAGGAGGACGCCCACCTGGGGCGCAGCGAGGCCGACGCCACCCTCATGGTGCATGGTGTCCACCATGTCGTCGGCCAGCTTCTGGATGGAGGCGTCTATGCGGCTGATCTTCTTTGCCTTGGCCCGCAGGATGGGGTCCGGCACGATTCTGAGCTTGAGGACGGCCACGCTCTCACCTGGACGCGTGTGCGCTGCGCACACTACGGACTCTGAAGCCATTATAGGTGCGCGGCAAGCGGGGTGTAAAGGCGAAGGGGGGCGCGGACAGACGGGCATACGAGCATGGGGACATACGGACATACGGACATAGGGCAGGGGAATCGGGCAAGAGGGCAAACGGGCAAAGGGGACGGCCGTTTGATTGAATGGCCGCCGACTGATTGTATTCTGCGATTTGCATTTTCCCCGAATTGGCGAAGGGGTGCGACAGATTCGGGACACTCTGATTGTTCGTGTTAGAGGTTTGGATAGCTTCGTGCGGCTGGGGTTTCAAGGCATGAGCCTGCTAGGGGAAGCATAGCATGCAGGGGTGCGGTTAGGGGGGAGCGCGGCGGCGCACCAAAGCCCCTACGGCGCTGGCGACGGCGGCTGCTTGAGCCTTTCCTGGACGCGCTGGAGGGAGCGGCGGGCAACTTCTGCGATTGGAGACTTCAACCGTTCCAGCATTTCTGATGCTTCGGCATACTTGGACAGTGCATCTTCCAACAGATCCATTCTTTCGTCGAGCAACCCCATGAAATAGACCGAACGAGCGATGCCCGCTTTGTCGTCCAAGTGTCGGGAAGTGTCTAGGCTTTGCTGGTAGAGATTCCGCCCTTCTCCCATCTGGCCTTTGTCCACAGCCAGGGTCGCCAAGCCAAAGAGTGTCAATGCTACGTCCTGTTCAAGTCGCAATCGGGAGGAAATGTCCAAGCTCTGCTGGTATAGGTTGTGGGCTTCTTCCAGACGGCCTTCTGCTTGAGCGAGGACAGCTAAATTGTGCAAAGTTTCTGCAACACCCGGCTCATCGTTGATTTCCTGCCGTTGCCTGAGGCTTGTCCGTAGAAGTTCTTCGCTCTCTTTTGGCAAGCCCAAGAGGGAGGTTATGAGTGCCAAATTCTGGTTGACTTGAGCAATGCCTGATTTGTCGCCGAGGCGTTCTCTAATCCCCAAGCTCTTGAGTAAACTGTTGATAGCTCGCTTGATGTCCCCTTGCAGGTAGTAGATTGAACCCAAAGCGTTGTAGTTCTGCGCGACATTCCGTGCATCGCCAAGGCGCTCACTTAACTCCTGGGACTTGGAGAGAAGTTCTTGGGCCCTTTCTATTTCTCCTCTTTCGAATGCTAGGAGACCCAGTTGAGCTGTCGTTTCGGCGATGCCCCTCTGGTCTCCAAGCCGCTCTACGATTCTCATGCTCTCCTTGTAGAGATGCTCGGCTTCATCAAAGCGACCCTGAAGCTGAGCCAACATTCCAAGATTATGCACAGTTGCGGCGATGCCATGTTCATCGTTCAGGCGGCGCTTTATGCCGAGGCATTCCTGGTATAGACGGATCGCATTTTCAAAATCACCCTGGTCTTGAGCGAGTGTGCCTAACTGATGGAGGGTTTTGGCTATGTTCCGTTGATCTCCGTTGTTCCTGGCTATACTCAGGCTTTCGTCGTAAAGGCGCTTGGCTTCGTGCAAACGACCTTGCTCCGAGGCCAGCATGCCAAGGTTATGCAAAACAGCGTCTAAGCCTTTCTGTCCGGGCTGTCGTTCAAACCGTTTTTGGGCCTCTCTATAGAGTTCTTCGGCATCTTTCGTCAGCCCTTGCTGATGAGCGAGGAGGCCAAGATTTTGAAACGCGCGCCCTTCCCTGGCTTCGTCCTTGCGCCCCCTCTGTACCTCCTCAAGAACTTTGCTCCAGAAACTGCGAGATTGCTGAAAATCTCCTTTTTGGTCATACAAATTGCCTAGAGTTTCCATGAGGTCTAACCGCTGGGCATAGTTTCGTATTGGCAACTGAGAAAGGATCGCTTCGCGTGTCGCTATCATGCGGTTCAATTCATCAGCACTTTCGTAACGAATGTCCGTTATGAAATCGCGAATTGCTTGATATGCTTGACGCATGATTCCAGCACTTGCGGCCTCGGGGAAGTCAATGATGCGGTGCGTGAATGCCCAGAAGTCCGGGGCCTTCATTGCTATCTCGCGGACTTCCTCATTGGTCAGCCAGAAAACGACTTTAACGTTGCCCTCTACCAGAAGCTCGCGGCGATAGTTAAGGCTGCGCAGGCGGCGCTCCCGTATCTCCGGCTCGCCCAGGCCAATGACGACGACGACATCCTGGGGCGACTTGCGGTGGTCCAGGATGACGTAGGTGAGGTCGTCGCCAATGGTCTTGTCGTTGCGGAGGTCAAGGTAGACAGGCTGCAGGTTGGACGCGGCAAGTTGCGCGGTGCAGATGGTCTGCAGACTTCGGCGGGTGGCCTCGTAGGCATAGGTGAGAAAGAGGATGATGCCGCTAGCGCCGGAATGCTGCAGGAGATTGGCTACGCGGGCGGCGCGGGTCTCCAGGGGTTCTTGCTGTGTTTCCGTAAGGCTAGACATGGGAGGGTTCTTTGAAGAATTGCCACAGCAAGGGATTTACGTCATACCATAGCTCGTCATTCTCGTACTCCAACAAGGCAAGAATACGGAAAAGGGGAGCTAGCTGCCCCTTGCTGGGGTGGTCATTCTCTTTGAACACTTTGAGAAGGGCATCCTTATCTTGCTGATTGAGGGGCCGCCATAGCTTCTTGCGCAGTTCATTGACAGCGTACTCCACATCTTCTACCTGGACCTGTGACTTCTTGCGTTCAAAGGCTGCGGTGTAGATTGCCGTGTACAACGGCTCAGCAAACTGGCGGAAGATGCCTCCGCTGTAAAGAGCAGCCAAGTCCGTAGCCTCAGGTGTAATGAGAGTAGGGGACATGCGGTTCGCTACGAACTGATGCAGGGTCTCTAAGGCGTCTTTGCGCCTTGCAGAACGATTCCCCCTGTCCCACAGCCGGACGTTCCTGAGCATGTCCGCATTAGGGCCGTGGAGCATGTCGGGGAAGTCCGGGGAGAAGTAGGCGATCTCACGCACGGTGTAGAGGACATGGAACTTGAGAGAGAGGAGATTTGGAAGGCC
This sequence comes from Chloroflexota bacterium, assembly GCA_016210395.1. Taxonomy (GTDB): domain Bacteria; phylum Chloroflexota; class Dehalococcoidia; order Lucifugimonadales; family JACPCL1; genus JACPCL1. The sequence goes on from JACQUI010000388.1 coordinate 13,032, forward strand.
ATCTCGGAAAACCGCGGCCGTGTTTTTTTCATCTAGCTTGTCAGTGTCGTCAACAATGACAAAGACACGCCGTCTAGTTTGGACATAGATGACCTCTGCGAGGCGATTAAGCCGCTCCGCCAAAGCAGGAAGCTCTGGGCCCAACGTGAGGCGAATGACATCCCGACTTTCACCGCCTGCCCGCACGCGCGTGGTCAATTTGGCGAGAAAGCCTAGGAACGGAAGATCGGCTCCCGCTCGCGCCTGGGTGTTTAGCTCGATTCCGTAGCTCTGGTCCCGCTCCTGTATTCGTTCCTCAATGCGCTTTCCCCAAGTGAGGAGGTCTTCGATAACCTCCTTCGTGTGAGAGGCCCCTGTATCAAAACCCTTCGGAAGGCTACTGATGATGGCATGAGCTGTGGATACGACAAGGTCAGAGACGGCGACATTGTTGAAGTCAAGTTGGTCGCTAATGCTGTACTTGGCAACGATATATGTATCAGCGAGGTCTGTGTCATCGGCGAGCCTATTCAGGTGCGTTGACTTTCCAGCGCCGCGAAAGCCGGCCAGGAACAGGGCTGTTGGATTGCCGGGGTCGTTTAGCAGCATGGCCTTGAAGCGCGTCAGAGGCCGTCGCTCATAGTCAACAAAGAAAGGGGAATCCCCTTTCAAAGGCAAGGTCGGATTAAAGTTCGGCCAGGCATCTCTAAGTGTATCGGCGCGTTTGTCTGTGGACATAGGTGCATCAAGAAGTGGGGTGGGCGTTGGTCAGGGTTATGATACCACGATGGAGGCGGCGGACGGCTAAAGGCGTGATGGTGCGCGGGAATGTGGCTGGAACTGGACCGCGGTTATTCCTTTTCCCCCGCTAGGCGCGCTATGGGTCAAAAAGGTCTTCCAGTCCTCTGTAGGTCTTCTCGCTGCGCCGCAGGACACCACCAACCTCTATCCGGTGATTGGACTCATCAATGAAGTAGATAACCCGGTAGCTGCCGGCTCGGACCCTGTACACGTTATCGTACAGTTTCTTGCTGCCAGAGGGTCTTGGATTGCCCGCCAGCGCATGGAGAGCGGCGATGACGCGGCGGTGGTCCGGCGCAGGCAGGGCGTCCATCTCCCGCTGCACCCTGCGGTTGCGAAGCCTAACGGCGTACCTTGGCGGCTCGCTGCTCATAGGCTTCCAAGCTGATGGCCTCTTCCGGCGGGCTAGCCAGGGCCTGCATCATAGCCAGGGCGTCCTCCAGGTCTTCGACCTTCTCTTGCAGCGCCTCGTACTCCGCATACTTCACCAGAACCGCTTTTGCTTTCCCGTGCAGGGTGACGTACACGGGGGAGCCGTCGGTTTCCAGCCGTTCGAGCAGCTTTGCCAGGTTTGTCTTGAGCTCAGTCACCGGCACGATGACGGTTGTCATGCTGGCCTCCTTACATGAAGACTGTACGAAATTTGAGTCTGAATTTCAACCTGTCCTCAGAGCTTGCGAAGATATGGTTCAGCAGGCGACGGGCCGCTGCCGTGGCCCTGCGGAAGGCAATGGTGGTGAGGGATTCTTCGCGAGGCGGAGCGTCGTTGGGAGCGAAGGCTTTTGATCACCTCGCTCTAGAATGACAAGACGGCTCGCCGACCCGCGCGAGGCACATCGCAGCGACGCATGCGTCGCCCCTGTGGGAGGGGCAGACACGCGGTCTGCCCCTACGTGGCCAGCCCGTCCAGCACGTCTGCGACCACCTCGTAGTTGCCGAAGGAGGGGACAAAGTAGACGCCGGCGATCTTGTCGCGGGCGGCGGTTATCAGCTCCTGGGCCAGGACGACGCCCGTATCGGCGGCGCGCTTGCCCGCGTCCTTCATGCGTTGGCGTGCGGACTCCGGCACCACCATGCCTGGGACCTCGTTGTGCAGGAACTCGGCGTGGCGATGGCTGCGCAGGGGGAGCACGCTCATGATGACCGGCAGCGGGAAGCCGCCCAGACGCCGGTGCATACGCTCCACGGCCTCCGGGTCGAAGACGCTCTGGGTGAAGATGAAGTCCGCGCCCGCCGCCACCTTGCGCTCCAGGCTGGCCAGCTCCGCGTCCAGGTTGGGCGTCTCCAGGTTCAGGGCGCAACCCACGAAGAACGACGTCGGCTGATCGAGGACTTTGCCGGAGAGGTCCAGCCCCTGGTTGGCCTGGTGGATGAGGCGGATCAGGCCGGAGGAGGTGACGTCGGAGAAGCTGACGGCGCTGGGGTAGTCGCCGATGGCGGGCGGGTCGCCCATCATGACGATGACGTTACGCACGCCCAGGGCATGGGCGCCCAGCAGGTCGGAGTGCAACGCGACCAGGTTGCGGTAGCGGGTCGCCACATGCATGACCGCCTCGACGCCCAGGCGCGACTGCAGCAGGGCGCTCATGGCCAGGGCGGACATGCGGCCCTGGGCCAGGGGCATGTCGGTGCAGTTGAAGGCGTCCACGCGCACGCGCTGTAGGAGCTGGCGCAGCTTCACCAGGGTAGGGGAGATGTCGAAGCCTCTGGGCGGGTGCACCTCCACGGTGACGGCGAACTCATGCGCCTGGACCCGCCTCGCCAGGGCCGTCGGTTCGGGCGCAGGCCTGGCATCGGGCGCTCGGACGATCGGGGCGACGGTTTGCGCCCGTGGCCGTGAGCGGCCGCCGTGGCTGCGGATGGCGTCGCGCATGGCGGCGATATGCTCCGGTGTGGTCCCGCAGCAGCCGCCGACGATTGCGGCGCCCGCCTCCAGCATGCGGCTTGCGAAGCCGGCCATGTAGGCGGGGGACGACAGGTAGACGGAACGGCCGTCCACGAAGCGGGGGAAGCCGGCGTTGGGCTGCGCGGACAGGGGCCTGCCTCCCGCATGGGGCGACATCGCTTCGATGACGCCCAGCATCGGCTCCGAGCCGACGCTGCAGTTGGCGCCCATGACATCCACTCCCAGGGCTTCCAGGGCGGCGATGACCTCCTGGGGCGATTCGCCCGCGGGGGTCAGCCCCTCCTGGGTAAAGGTGAGCTGGGCCACCAGCGGCAGGGCGCCCGCGACCTCTTTCGCGGCGGCCACCGCTTCCTTGATCTCGGCCAGAGACGTGAAGGTCTCCAGGATGAGCAAGTCTACCCCAGCCTCTGCCAGCGCCCCGGCCTGCTCCTGGAAGGCGGCGCGGGCCTCGGCCATGGTCAGCGCGCCGACCGGCTCCAGAGGCTTGCCCAGTGGCCCGATAGCGCCGGCGATCCAGACCCGCTGGCCGGTGAGCCGCTGGGCGTCGCGGGCGATGGCGACAGCCTGCTGATTGATGGCGCGGGCGAGTCCAGCGTGGCCATGCAGGCCGAGGCGGACCGCGTTTGCGCCGAAGGTGTTGGTCTCCAGAAGCTCAGCGCCGGCGTTGATGTAGTCCAGGTGGACGCCGCGAACGAGCGCCGGGTCGGAGAGGTTGAGGCGCTCCAGGCAGGTGTTGATGGGCAGGTTGGCGCGGCGGAGAAGCTCGGTGCCCATAGCGCCGTCGGCCAGGAGCGGGCCCTGCGCCAGCCGCTGGAGGAAGGGAGTGTCTGACATGGAAGGTATTGTAGCAGGTTCAGAGCGTGTGACGTATGAAGCCTCCTGCTTCTCGGCGTAGCGGATACCATTGTCGTTCTGAGAGCCTGTGAACCAATGACTGCGCCACATGCGCCAGGAAGGTGGGAGCCGTTTTGTCATTCTGAGCGAGTCGGTCGGACGACGATTCCCTTCAGAGACGTTCCGCCTCGCGAAGAATCTCTTACCAGCTTCGCCTTCGGGAGGGCCACGGCAGTGGCCCGTCGCCGGCAGAACCAAAAGTTCACAGGCTCTGAGCTTCACAGGCGGCGGGATGCCGCCAGTCACAGGGCATGACATCGAAGCGAAGGCGGCCAGCCCTCGCCGGGGGCTGCTGGGGGTGTCCCCCAGCGCCTCTGGGCGGGCGTGTGGGAACAAACGGCCATTGCCTATCTGGCAAAGCGAATGTCATTGAAAGCGAGGCGGTCAAACGACAACTGAAATCACCGGCGACTGCCTCGCGAAGAATCTAAGGCCTGTGTCGATGAAGACAGACCGCCTATGCAGATAAGGATCGCTGCAACAGCCTTCGCCTTGGGTTCTGCGCCTGACTACCGTCATGGCTCAGAATGACAGTGGCGTTTGCCACACCAAAAACAAAGGTTCATTTGCTCACAAGCTCTCAGAATGCAGGCGAGGGCCTGTTTTCAGTACCCCTTGAGAAGGGATGGTATGCTATGGGGCATGGCGAATGAGCAGAGATACGATGCTGTGGTGGTAGGGGCGGGGCCCGCGGGGAGCGCGGCTGCCAGAGGCATCGCGCGGGGCGGCTTCCGTGTGCTGGTGCTGGAGGAGCACGCGCAGATCGGCGTGCCGCTGCACTGCTCCGGCCTGGTGACGCCACGCACTCTTGTGGAAGCGGGCGTCGGCGAAGGCATGATCGTCAACGCTATCGTTGGGGCGCACGTGTGCGTGCCGTCGGGCCGGACGCTGACCATAGGCAACGGCAAGACGCGGGCGTACGTCATAGACCGCGTGGGGCTGGACCGGGCGCTGGCCGATAGCGCGCAACAGGCGGGCGCGGCGCTGATGAGGGGGGCGCGCCTGCTGGATGCCCGCCGTGAACACGGGGGCGTGACGCTCTCCATACGACGGAACGATGCGCTGCATACGCTGCGTACGCGGTTGCTTATCGGCGCGGATGGCGTGCACTCGCGGGTGGCGAAGGCCTTGGGCCTCAGCGGGCCGTCGGAGCGGGTCTTCGGCCTGGGCGCGGAGGGTGTCCTGCCCGGCTCCGACCGGGACCATGTGCAGGTGTTCGTGGGCAATGACATCGCGCCGGGCTGGTTCGCCTGGACTATCCCCCTGGGCGATGGCCGCGTGCGCCTGGGCGTGGGCAGCAGCGGGCCGCTGAGGCCGGCGGCGGCCATGCGGCGCTTCCTTTCGGTCTATGCGCAGCGCCTGGGAGGGTGGGAGCAGAGGCGGTTGACCGGCGGCGTCATCCCCATCTGGTCCCGGCGGGCCACCGTCGGCGATAACGTGATGCTGGTGGGCGACGCAGCCGGGCAGGTGAAGCCGACGTCCGGCGGCGGCATCTTCTCGGGGCTGGCCGGCGCGCGGCTGGCGGCGGAGACGGCGTGCGACGCCCTGGCGAAGGACGATCTCTCAGAGCGGGCGCTGCGGGCATACGCTAAGGCGTGGGAGAAGGCGTTCGGCCGGGAGTTCCGCCGGGGCGAGGACCTGCGCCGCCTGTACAAGACGCTGACCGACGAGGACTTCGAGCGGATGCTGCGCATCTTCAGCGCCAGGCCGGTGGTCGCGCTGTTCAACCGCTACGGCGACATTGACTACCCCGGCGGCGTGTTCCGCCGCCTCTTCAGCGCCACGCCCGCGCTGTGGGCGTTGGCCAGGGGGCCGCTGCGGTACGGGCGGCTGTGGCGGTAGGGAAGTTCCTCTGCCCTCCCGCAAGAAAGGAAGGGTCCGCCTTTCAGCTCAGTGAGCCACTTTTTCAGTCTCAAGCCGCAGCTATCCGAGCGGTCAGACGACATAGGCTGCGGTGAAATCGCAGCTACTTGCACCCTGTTCCGTCATGTGGTATAAGGAGCGCAGCCAAAACGACAATGCTGCTGAGTTCAGAGGCATGGCCATGCTTCAAAAGCTGTTTGACGAGATCCTCAGTAATTTCGAATCAGACTTGCGGGCCTTTGTGAAGACGAAGCTGGAGTCTAAGTTTGGCACAAACTGGTGGGAAACACATGTTCCTAGTAAGGAGGCTCCGCGAAATAACATTGACAAACAGCCTTTGTGAGAATATGCTTCTCGGATGGATGCAGGAGCCATGTGCGCCGAGGTGTACGAAGCGCTCGCGCCGCATTTGAATGAACGGCAGCGTCGGCTGCTGGCGGC
>JACQUI010000386.1 GCA_016210395.1 Chloroflexota bacterium
GGCGTAGGGGCCACGTCACTCTGCCGCTCCTGGGGATGTCCAACAACGCAAAGCAGAGCGCGGAGCGTGTCGCGGGCTTCTTCGTCCAGCAACCACCCGCACGCTCCACCGCCAGGGCAGCCGCATCAGCCTGAACCGAAATACTTTCCAGGACAGGCTCGGCGGGTCGCCCCTACGCGCCATCCACATTCAACAATCGTCAGTCTTTGAGCGACATCTGGCCTAAGACAAACTCCGTGTGTCTGCCCAAGTCCCGGCGCATCCCCACAAGCCGGGACGCCCTTACTTGCCTCTGCCACAACCGCGGCTTCACTCCTTGGTGCGTCGGCGGCCACCGGCAAAAACGATTCCGGCCCTTCAGGCGCCACACCAGGACCAGATAAGGTGCGCCCACTGAGATGCTCCGTTGGAAAGCATAGGCCCCTTGTGTACCAGGGGCCTATGCTTTTTTGTGGGCGGCGACTACCAAAACGAGTGTTGGACGGGGAACAGTCCCACCGCATACTTGGTTGTAACGGAATTGTAATGAAGCAGTGAAGGACCAGCGTCCGAAGTGAGAAAGGGGTGTGGCGAGATGAAGACACAAGCAATCGTTCAGTCCGGAAGCGACAAGCGGGCTCTGGCCCACGCCATGACCGCGTGGCGGCGCATAGAGGGCGTGGACCGTTCTGATGATGCGGACGATGAGCGGGACCTGGCCAACGCCGTGGCCACATGGAAACGCATTGAGGGCGTGGACCATTTTGACGGCGCCGATGACGAGCAGGCCCTAGGAGCGCTCACCCGGTACCAGTTGCGGCACATGGTGTGGTGAAGGTGGAAAGCACAGGCAGGCCCCTGAACAAGAGGGGCCTGCCTTTTTGGTAGGCAAAAACTACAGGCCCCAAGATTTGCAACCGGCCTTGCCGGCGCACAGCGAGAAGAGACTTGCTGGACACGCTCCAGACGCAGAGCCACCGCGTCACCAGAAACGCGTTGTCCTCGCCGGCATTCGCTCAGTCCTCACGGCCAGACGCTGTCCGGCCCTCGATCCCGCATACAGACCCAGGCGCCCCAGCGCCATTCTCCAGAATAGCGAGGGCGCCGCAGGTCACCCTATCGTCGCTCGGAATATTTGAGCGACAGCGCACGCCCTGGCAATCGTTTCTCATGCCGAACTTATGACCTGCCGTTCAATGCCACAGGCTATGGCCTCAATAGGAAATCCAAGGAAGCGAAGTGGGTGGAGCAAGGAGGCAAAGCGATGGTCATCCAACTACAGGCCGAGAAGGGTATAGCGCAACCGGCGGCGCAGCGGAACACGCAGTGGGAGGGGGCCCATGCGCGCGGCGCTCGCAACATTCGGGTGAGGCGTGCCTGTGCAGAAGCGATGCGGCTCCTCTGGCCAGGTGTCGCCATTGCCAGCGTCTGCCGTTCCTGTGGGACGCGCCAGGGCCTTGTCTTTGAAGAACCCCCTGCCCTCTTTCCATCTCCCATCGTCCGTGACTGCATGGCAGAGGCTGCTGCAGTGGCCGGCATGCTCTCGGGCAGGCGCCTTTGGGTATGCACCGAGTGTGGCGTGGGCGAATGGGAGCGCTGCTTCGTGAACCCCGTGGGTGCTGAAAGAGAAATAGGAAGAGTCTTTCGGTCCTTCCGCTAGAAACCGCGCGCGGCAAGGCGCGCCGCCTAGAGACGGGCGAGGGAACCTCCCTACCAACATTCTCCTACGGGCGCTGGGAGAACCGAAAGACCCTGGAAAGAATAGGGAGGGCTTTTGCGTTGAGCGCGCCTGGTCTGGACGGTATGCACTGCCTGCCGTTTAGCGCCACGGGCTATGGCCTCAATGGAAAACCCAGGGAGGAGCAGTGGGTGGAACAAGGAGGGAAGACGATGGTCATCCAACAAGACACCAGGCAGGATATGGCGCAACAGGAGGCTCAGCAGGCCACGCGGCGGGAACAGGCCCACGCGCGTGGCGCTCGCAACATACGACTGAAGCGTGCATGTGCGGAAGTGATGCGGCTCCTGTGGCCAGGCGTTGCTGTAGCAAGTGTCTGCCGTTTCTGCGGGGCGCGCATGGAGCTGATCATAGAAGAACCAATGGCCCCTCTTCCATTTCCAGCTATTAGCGACATCGAAACTGAGACGGTTGGAGCGGCTGTTGTGTACTCGGGGGAACGGTTCTGGGGATGCCCTCAGTGTGGCGCGGGCGAATGGGAGCGGTACAGCTTCGTGGGCTATAGCACGGCGCTGCTGAAAGAGGAGTACCGGGGCGGCAAGGACTAGCGCCTAGTTGCAAAAATGGTCCGCCACCAAAGTCTCGTTCGTGGTGAGCTTGTCGAACCACGAGCCCGTCCTTCGACAAGCTCAGGGCGAACGGATTTCTAGGCGCATCTCCTCCCTGACCAGGCCCCTCTTGGCTGAGGGGCCTACCTTTTCTAATAGGCAAAGACTACAGGTTCAAGGGTTTGCCCCCGGCCCCTGCTGCCCCATAGTTAGGAGTGTACCGATGGGACACGTCCAGAGGACAGGGAGCGGCCAGTATGAACAGAAAACGCGTCGTCCTGGTGAGCAATCGCTCCGTCCTTGCGGCCGGTATTCAGCATCTGCTGGAAGACATGAGCGGACTGGAGGTCTCGGTGGTGCCAGCGGACGCAGCGGACCTTCAGGGCCGGCTTCAGGGCCTGGCGCCCCAGGCCATTGTCCTGGACGGAGAAGACGCTGCCACTAGCGCCGTCATCACGCAGATGCTTGAGCAACAGCCGGGGGCACGGGTCATCGTCCTGGGCGTGCAGCATAGCAACATCGAGGTGTATAGCCTCAAGAGGGTGTTGCATACGGACGTGGCTGCGTTGCTGGAAGCGATCCAGGGCAAGGTATCCCACAGGAGGGAATGATGGCAACACTACCCGCTCAGGCCCGCTCTGGCTTTCGCCCGATGCTGCAGCGCCCCGCGCTCGTTGCCTCCATTGTGCTGGCGGCTGCGGCAATTGCGGTTTTGCTGTGGCTGGTCTGGCCCCGGTCCACCGCCACCCCCCAACCAACAGCCGGTGAAGCCGTCTCCGCCATCACGCTTTCCGACCTCATTCCTGACCTCGTCCGCGTGGGGGCCGGCCCCGGGGGCTCCGAGTTGGAGACCACCTTCGCTCCTCGCCCCACTCTCGGCCTCTTCAGCTATCACGCCCCGGATGCGGCCCGAGCTGACGGCGTCGTCTCCTTCCTGGTGCGTGAGGACCTTCACGAACGCGACCTTCCGGCGGACCGCCCTGTCATCTCCCTTGCCTTCGACAACGGCAGGCCCGTCGCGCCTCTTGCCGTTGTCAGCGCCTTTGACGACCCGCGCCATCGCGCTACATGGTACGTGTTCAGCACTGTCACCCAGTCCGGCCGTGACCTCCTGGCAGAGTCTTCCGCCATGTCGCTCACCGTCCCTGGCGCGGACTCCAGCGCGCCCTCCTTCCTGAAGTGGGACCTGCCCATCATCCTGCCGGAAAGCCTGGGGACATCCTCCGCCGTCGGCATTTCCCTCGCAACACTCACGCGGGCGCTGACCCGTGACCTGGGAGAGGTTGCCTACGCCGGCTACACTGGACGCCAGCAGCTCACATTCGCCACGGATGCGTACGTGGCCAAGGCTCTCGGCGCGGCGGCTGTGGAGCGGCTCCAGCCGGCGGACTTCATCGTCGTCATGGCCACGGAGACACTGCATACGGCAGACCTGCCCACACTGGGCGCGCCGCCAGCCCTGAGCGTCAACGGCGCAACTCGGCCGTACGTGGACCAGTTCATCATCACCGAGTCGCCACACCACCGGGTGACGGCGTACCGGTTCAAGAAGCCCGCAGGGTTCGATGGCGGCCACCAGGTGATGGAGGCACGCACCAGCGCCGGCGGCGAGGCCGTGTGGCACCTGCCCATCGCTGAGAACACGGCCACCACTGCCCTGGCTACGGGTGGCGCGTCCTGGGCGCTCATCCTGGCCCTGCTGGGGGGCATGGTCGCCGCCATGTGGCCCTGCCTGTTCCAGTTGACTGCATTCTTCATCCCGGCCATGGCAGGCGTCACCATGCAGCAGTCGGCGGAGCCGGCCAGCGCGGGGCGGCGGTTCCTGGTGATCAAGGCGGCGATGTTCTTTGTGGCCGGGTTCACCCTGGTGTACACCCTGGCTGGGGCGCTCATCGGCCTGGCGGCCCAGCGGCTTGGCGACACGGCCAGCTTCGAGGTATGGCAGCGCTGGATCGGCGTCGGCGGCGGAGTAATCATCATCGCCCTTGCCTTGCGGTCGGCAGCCAAGGTGCGCGCCCCGCTGGTGTGCAAGATGCCCGTGCTGGGGAAGATGGCGCACCAGAACAAGGCGGCGAAGCCCGCTGAGATGATGCTGGCAGGAATCGCCTACGCGACGGGGTGCATGACCTGTTTCGGGTCGGCGCTGGTGGTGGGGATGGTCGTCTACGTGGGCATGGCGCAATCGCCGTTGTACGGCGCTGGCGTGCTGTTCCTCTTCGCCCTGGGGATGGGCATCCCGCTGGTGGCCGGGGCGGCTGCCATGGCAAAGGTGCTGCCGCTGCTGGTCAAGATGGACAAGGTGGTGCCCTGGATGGGCCTTGCCAGCGCGGTGATCATGATCGGCTTCGGCGTCCTTCTGATCAGCGGAAACTACATGGTCCTGACCAACTGGGCCTATCGCCTGGTGGGCGTCGCAGGGTAGCCCTCAGGGGCTTTCATTGGGGAACTTCGGGCCGCCGCGCGGAAATACCGCGCAAAGCCCGGAAAAACAAAGGCAGGGTGAGTCGAAAGGAGACATGGCAATGGCTAAGGTACCGAGACACTGGGGAAAGGTCCTGGTGGGCGTAGCGCTCGTTGCAGGGCTGGCAGGCGCCGCCTGCAGCAGCAGCGGCGTCTCACAAGAGGCCTACGACAGTAAGGCTGCGGAGGTCCAGGCAAAGGCTGCCGAGGTCGAGAAGGCGTCGGCGCAGATCAAGGCCAAGGAGCAAGAGCTGGCGCAGCTTCAACAGAAGCTTGCTGGCGTGGCTCCTGTCACGGTGGTCCAGGCCGGTCAGCTTCAGCCGGCCCCGGCAGGCCAGGCATTCGCCGGCTGGGACAACGCTGAGTCCGCGAGAGGCGGCCTGAAGCTCATCGCGACGTACGACTCCAGCGGGCCGGATGCCTGGGATGTGAAGGCGCATCCAAACGTGTACTTCACCAGCGAAGGCGGCAACAACCTGTTCGCAGGGCTGCACGTGATTGACTCCTACAGCAAGCAGGTCATCGCCGCGGCCCAGTTCCAACTGGGTGAATACAAGGTCTCGCCACATACCACGGGCGTATCGCCAGACGGCAAGTGGGCCTATCTCCAGGGCGGGCGCACGGTGGACGTAGGCGGGAAGCCGACGAACGAGGACGTCACGCTGATTATCAACGCCAGGACGTTGAAGCTGGACAAGATCCTGAAGCAGCAAAGCATGTTCCAGGGGGCCATGCGCGTCCAGCGGCTGCACCACGTCATGAGCTTCGTGGACAGCAAGGGGAACGACCGCGTCGTGTTGCAGTACGGGTTCGGCTCCAACGGCGGCCCGCACTTCCTCCTTGACCCCAAGGATAACAACCGGGTCGTTCAGACCATCACCGTTGAGGACACCGGCTACTGGATGGGTCACCCCTTCCTGACGGCGGACCCGACAGGCAAGTACCTGTATGTGTCCCTCAAGGTGGCTGCGTGGGGCGAGGAGACCGAGGAGATCGGCGGTATTGCGAAGATCAATCTGGAGACGCGCGCGGTGACTGTCATCCCCGGCGTTGGGAGGCATCCCATCGGGATCTCCCACACCGCGGACGGCAAGTTCACCTACGTGATTGACGGCGAAGGCAGCATGGTCTTCAAGATAGACAACGCCACAAACGAGGTCGTCGGGAAGACCAGCGCGGGCGTTGCCGGACCCTACGGCGCCTGCATGAACTGGGACGAGACCGAGCTCTACGCCGTAGGCAAGGGCGAGGGCAGCCACAACACCGGCTCGGTGCTGGGGGTCGTTGACCTGAAGGACTTCCGGACCAAGCGCGGCATCACCAACCCGATCTATCTTGGCGGGACGGGGAAGGTGGCGAGCATAGACCATTGTTTCCTTCACCCGGACAAGGACGTGAACGAGATCTGGGTGAGCAACATGGCGGGCGATGAGACCATCGTCGTGGACCTGAAGACCCGGACGGTGAAGGCGTACATCCCCACCCCCAACGGCGGGAACACCCACTCCGGCGCCTTCGTCAAGTACAACGCCGACTGGACCGGCAGGGTGCTGGCCGACCACGGCGGGCCACAGAAGGAGCTGTACGCGACCAGGACCGCGGTGATCAAGGCAGCGGCGGCAGCAGTGCCTGCTGCAAAGTAGCTAAATGCCTCCTGGCGCATGAAGCCTCCATGCGCCAAGCGTAGGGATGGCGCGCACAGACACCTCCTGCGCTGTGCGCGCCATCATAGTCCTGAGACGTGAAAGGAGCATAGAGAATGACAAGGGGACTGGTCAACCTGGCAGGCGCAGTGGCGCTCTTCGCAGTAGCATGCGCAAGCCCGGCCGCGCCGGGCGCCGTCGTCCTGCAGGCGACTGCAACGCCCACGCCTACGGCGACGCCAGTCCCGACGCCCACGCCGACACCGACGGCAACACCCACGCCGGAGCCTACTCCAACGCCAACGCCCATGCCCTGGATGCCCGCCGGCGCCCCCCAATATTGCGTTGCGCCAGAGAGGGGAGTGGGGATCCAGGAGGTCCTGGGCACGCCCGCAGGCCCCTACTTCGTCCGCCACCCGGCCGCCGATGACCCCAATGCTCCGCTCATCGTATTCCTGGGCGGCGGATCAGGCCAACGCCGGAGCGCCGAGCGCGTATGGGCCAATTACCTCTCCAAGGGCGCAGGCGTGGACGACTTCCGCGTCGCGCTGCCCTATTCGGTTGATATTGAGTTCTACGACTACTATGAGGCGCAGCGCACGTTCGACGTGGTGGAGGAAGTCCTCGCTTGCTACGGCGGCGACCCGCAGCAGGTGCACCTGGCGGGCTTTTCCAACGGCGGGCACGTTGCCTTTGATCTCATACTCCAGCGCCCTGCCCTGTTCGCAACGCTGTTGGGCGCGCCGGGGGAGTTCCCCCAGGACTCAACGCCGGAGCAGTGGTCGAAGGCGCTGTGCGGCAAGGCGGTCTTCAACGGCGTCGGCGCATGGGACGACGAGTGGAAGCCGGGGGTGCAAGCCATACACGAGGGCTTGTCAAAAGTGGGCGTGGACTCGGTGTACGTGGAGTTCGCAGGACAGAGTCACTCGCTCAAGCCGGAGTTCGACGAGACAGTCTTTCTTGACTTCTGGCGGGCCCACGGGCCCGGCACGGCAAAGGCGGGATGTCCACCCTAGAGACCGTAGCATTCAGGATTGGGACTTTTGAGTTGAGGCACAGGTATGCCATCCCAGTGGGGAAACACTCGAATAGGAAAAGGGGAGAAACGATGTTCAAGCAGGACATGATCAAGCTGGCAAGCGGCGTCCTAGCGGCTGCGGTGGTGCTATTGGCGCTATCGGCCTGCGGCGGCCCAGTACCGGGCGCAGTTGCAGAGGAGCCACCCACGCTTACAGAGACGCCCGTGGCGGCTACGCCCACGTCAACACCCACGCCCCCTCCCCCACCGCCACCCACGCCGACGCCAACCCTGGCGGCCCCCAGCGGCGACGCCGTTCTGGAGAGAGGCAAACTCATCTTCGACAAGACCGCCGGCGGCATAGGATGCGCCGCCTGTCACGGGCTGGATGGAAAGGGCAACGGGCCCGCGAAGGTGAACGCGCCCGACATCCGCAGCAAGACCGAGGCCGACGTCCGTGCCGCCGTTGCAGGCGGCGTGCCGATGATGCAAGCCATCATCAAGCTCACGGACGACGAGTTCGCGGCGGTGGCGGCCTACATAGCGTCGCTGCCGTAGTGAATGCGCCGAGGAGCGAAGAGATGACCATTCGATCGAGAGGCTGGTACGGGGTTCTGACCGTACTCACGATTGCCCTAGCAGCCGCTTGTGGCGGCGCGGCGACGCCATCCAACCCAACGCCCACTGCCGGGAACCCGACGCCAACCGCCGTTCGCGCCACGGCAACGGCAACGCCACGGGCTACGCCAACACAAGCTGCCGCCGGCGTCACGCCGACCGCCGCCACGCCTACCCCCACTGCACCGTCGGGCAGCAGCGGCGAGGTCGTGCAGGTAGAGGTCGCGCCTCGGGCGTTCGTGCCCGACAAGCTTTCGTTCCAGGCGGGGAAGACGTATACCCTCGAGTTCAGCGCCCCGGCAGAGTTCCACACCTTCACCGTGGCTGAACTGGGTATCAACGTCCTTCTTGAGGCCGGCAAGACGGTGAGGCAAGTGGTCACAATCAGCAAGACCGGCACCTTCAGTCTCGTGTGCGCTGTCCACGAGGGGGAAGGCATGACCGGCACAGTCACGGCGAGTTGAGCACCCAACGTGGAACGCTGGAGATGAGAGCTGGAGATGAGAAAGGAAGGGCGAACGAGAGGCTGGGGCAACTTTCGACGCTCTCTGGGTCAGTAGGAGGTAGATGATGGAACGCGCGCTTGCGCCCGGAACAGTATGGCAGCGGCTACCCCTGGCAAGCCTCTCTGGGCTGTTTGCACTGGGGTCTGCTGCCATGCACCTGCTCGTCATGCCCGAGCACTTCCAGGAGTGGTGGGGCTACGGCGTATTCTTTCTGGCCCTGGCAATCCTCCAGGGCGCGTATGGCCTCGGGCTGCTGGTCCAAGGAAAACGCCTCTCGGCCAACCTGGGGTATCTGCTGGCGGGGATAGTGGGCACCCTGCTCGTCGTGGAGTTGTACATCCTCAGCCGCAGCCTGGGCATACCAGCCTTTGGTCCCCACGCGGGGCACCTGGAGGAAATAGACGGCCTGGGCCTCCTTTCCAAAGCATTGGAGCTTGGCCTGGTGACGTGCCTTTCCCTCCTGTTGCTCCGCATTCCGGACGTCGGCCGGCAGCTCCGCTCCAAGGCGCTGCTCCCCGTGGCTGGGTCCCTGGTAGTAGCCATTGCCATGTTCGCCTCCAGCCTGGCGGGTTCAACAGGGGTTGAAGTGGAAGATGCCCAGGCGTGGGATGCCGCCCAGGCAGGGCCGCTGAACGTTATCCGCCGGTACGACGAAGGCGCAACGACGTCCCGGGACCTGGCTGTCTCCTACCTCACGGTCAACGTGGAGATCTTTGATAGCGGCATGCAGCCGGCAACAATCACTATCCCTGCCGGCCAGAGGGTGAAGCTCGTGCTTCGCAACCGCGGAACGGCCGAGTACCACTACCGGGTGTTGGGCCTGGTCCCCGAGGGCATGGTCTTCCTTGCGCCCGAAGATGCGGAGTCGCCCGCCGAGGCGCCGGCAGGGGTATCGGAGGCGGAGCATGGAGACCACCATACCGGCGATGTTACCTTTGCGCCGCTACGCTCCCTCACCACCCCCGAAGGCGTGCGCGTCACGGGCGACCGCGTCCA
Organism: Chloroflexota bacterium; assembly: GCA_016210395.1. Lineage (GTDB taxonomy): Bacteria > Chloroflexota > Dehalococcoidia > Lucifugimonadales > JACPCL1 > JACPCL1. Next base: position 9,507 of record JACQUI010000386.1, read on the forward strand.
TGCCTGGGCGCCCCCCGGTGGGAACGACACGGTCATCTTCACCGCACCGCAGAAGGGTACCTACACCGTCCAGGACCCACGCCACAGGGACATCGTAGGTGAGTTGGTCGTGTCCTAGTTGGCAGGGAGGCGGGGCAGACAACAATGGAAGGAACGAGAGCCTTTGGGGTGGTGTGGGAGCGGCTGAATCTGCCGGTCCTGGCGGGTCTCCTTGCCCTTGGGGCCTCGGCCACGCACTTCGCTGTCATGCTGGAGCACTTCGAAGAGTGGTGGGGTCTGGGCGCGTTCTTCCTGGTAGTGGGCGGTGTCCAGGGCCTCTACGCTGTGGGGCTGATGGCGCCCTGGAAGCGCCTTGCCGCCGCGCCGTGGTACCTGATAGCAGGCCTGGCCTTCAATATGGGGATGATCGGTATCTACGCTATCAGCCGCACCGTGGGCATGCCCTTCCTGGGCGAGCATGGAGGCCACGCAGAAGAGATAGGCGCTGTTGACCTGCTCTCCAAGGCCTTGGAGGTGGGGACCGTGGCGTCCCTCAGCGCGCTGCTGTTCGGGCGTGGAGCGCCCGGGGCGGTCCTCCTCCAACGTCTGAAATGGGTGGGGGCGGTGGCGCTGGCGCTAGGGGTCGCAATGTCTGCCCTCTGGTTCGAGGGCCGCGCGCAAAGCGAAGAGGCTCTGATCCCATCTCGGTACAGGGAGGTGGAGGCCGCGCCGAGCACGGGGGGTGACCCCGCTCTGCCGGCACTGCCCACCGTCAAGGAGCTCTTTGCACTGCTGGCCCGCACGGGCAATGGGCCAAACGGGGTCCCGGTGGAAGCGGTGCTTCTGCCGCCGGTCTTCTTCCAGGTGGTTGGAGAAGAGCCGCCCGAAGCAGGCACGGACCGCCAGACCCTGGTGTTTCTCCTCGAGGAGACCGACCACGACTATGAGTTCGGCCTGCTCCCTGATCCACCGCCAATGCTCTTGCGGCTGGATGGAGGAAATGCCGTTCAGTCATACCAGGTCATCGTGGTGGACAATGGGTCGGAGCACCGCTCGTCCCAGCACCTCTTCCCCCTGCCCCCAGGCGTGATCATAGTGGCCCTGGAAACCGAGTCCCACGCACTGACGCTGGTCATGCCGCTAGGGCCTATGCAAGAGAGCCTCTTCTCCTGGCAAACGCCGCTTGCAGGGCTGGGCTTCGTCTCCAAACCGGCCCGGGAGACGGACCGACCTTAGCTGTTGTTGATTCGAGCAAGAGCATATGCGCAAATATCTGCAACTCGCGGTTGTGTTCATCATCTTCTTCTCTGCCGTGTTCTTCCGGCATGTGACGGAGGCAGAGCCACGCCCCTTCCAGAGGGCAAGCAGCCCCGACGGCGGAGCGCCACGGGCCATGCCAACGCCGACGGTGCCGCCCGCGCAGACCCCTACGCCCGCGCCTGCCCTTCCTGCCGCGGCGACCGTTCCGCCCACGGCGACCGCCACTCCCACCGAGACGCCTCTGCCGTCGCCGACGGCAACAGTGCCCACGATCATAACGGAAGCCACAACGTCCGCCGTGAAAACATGGCCGACGCTCTTCGTTGATTCTGTTTTCAACGACGGCGCGTTCACAGGCAAGCCCGCTCGCACCACCTACGGCAACCTTCAGGTCCAGGTGGTTATGCACGATGGCAAAATTGAGGACATTCTGACACCGGAATACCCCGTTCGCACCCCTACGTCTGAGAAGATGAGCAGAGAAATCATCCCCCAGCTACGGGCCCAGGCGCTGGCGCTGCAAGACTGGGACGTGGACGTAGTCTCGGGCGCGACGCAGACCAGCCAGGCCTTCAAGAAGGCCATGGTGTACTCCCTCAGGGAATCTGAGCAGCACCAGCCGTCGACATGAGCGTGCGAGCCACTGCGGACATTATGGGCATGCCCATCAGCCTCCACATTGTGAACGCGGGGGCCGGCCAGGCCGACGCCGATGCGGTGTTCGCCTACCTGAGGCACGTGGACGGCGTGTTCAGCACCTACAAAAGCGAAAGCGAAACGGAGCGCATCAACCGGGGGGAGTTGTCGGAGCACGACTGCAGCGAAGAGATGCGACTCATCATTGCGCTGTGCGAGCAGACCAGGACAGAGACAGGCGGATACTTCGACGCCCGATACCGTGGCCGGTTTGATCCCTCCGGCGTGGTGAAGGGGTACGCTATCCAGAGGTCCGCCGAGCTGCTGCACGAGCGCGGCTTCCGCGACTTCTTCGTGGAGGCCGGCGGAGACATCCAGACCTCCGGGCGGAACGACAGGGGCGAGAAGTGGCGTGTGGGCATTCGGAGCCCCTTCAACCCCTCGGAGCTCATCAACGTCGTGCGCCTTTCGGGCGAGGGCATCGCCACATCCGGCACATATGAGCGGGGCGAGCACATCTACGATCCTGTGCTGGGCTGTCCCGCCAATGCCCTCGCCGGCGTAAGCGTCATTGCCGCCAACGTATGCGACGCCGACCGCTTCGCGACGGCTGCGTTCGCAATGGGCGAGCGTGGCATCCACTTCCTGGAGGCGATGCCTGGACTGGAGGGCTACGTCATCACCAGAGACCAGCGCGCCTACTGCACCACGGGCCTCCAGCGGTATATGTCGCAATGAGCCTCCAGACACCGCTTGACCCCTACCTGGACCGGCTCACCATGCACCGGCTGACCCTCGACGCCCTCTTGGCGCTTGTCTTGTGGGCGCTGGCGCTGAGCCTCTTGGGCGTGGTCAGCTATTCCCCGCTGGACATCGCCGGCGCAGCCCTGCTGGCGACGGCGGTGGCGATGGCAGTGAACACCGCTTTTGCCCGTGTCCTGCGCGCCACGACCGACCTCCAATCCAGCATTATTACGGCCCTCATCCTCGTTCTCATTGTGCCCGTCGGCCTCCGCGACCACGCGGTATTCCTGGCGGCTGCTTCCGGTGTGGCCGTTGCCTCCAAGTACGTCGTCACTGTGGAGAAGCAGCACCTGTTCAACCCGGCCGCCCTGGCAGTGGCCGCGCTGGCCCTGTTGTTCCCTGAAATGGCCGCTGGCTGGTGGGTCGGCTCTGCCGCCATGCTTCCTGCCGTGGCCTTCTGCGGCGGTCTTGTGATACTGAAGACCCGCCGGACCGGTGTCGTGCTCACCTTCCTGGCGGTCTACTTGGTCATCTTTTCCAGCGCAGAGCTCCTGGATACACGCTCTCTCGCATCCCTCATTGACGCCTGGTACCTAAGCATTGTGCAAACGGCCCTGCTGTTCTTCGCCTTCATCATGATGACGGACCCCATCACCGTTCCCTCCTCCAGACTGCTGAGGCCCCTCTACGCCGGCTTCGTTGCGCTGCTGTACGCCACGCCCGAGCTGCGGTTGCTGAGCATCGGCCTCACCCCAGAGCAGGCGTTGTGCATTGGCAACGCGGTGTCGTTCATTGTCCGGCCCAAGCACCGCCTGACGCTGCTTCTGAAGCGCAAGTACAGAGTCGGCGCTGACACGCTGGTCCTTGAATATGGGTTGCAGGGGCAGCGGTTTACCTTTGCCCCAGGCCAGTTCATGGAATGGACTGCGCCTCACGCGGACCCGGACGGACGCGGCCAGCGGCGCACCTTCACCATCGCCTCGTCGCCGACCGAAAGCCACGTCGCCATCGTCATGCGGGTCCCACAGCCGTCAAGCAGCTACAAACGCGCGCTCATGGACGCTCGGGAGGGGTCCACCGTGATCGCGTCTCAACTGGCGGGCGACTTCGTCCTTCCGCAAGACCTCACCAAACCGCTTGCATTCCTTTGCGGCGGCGTGGGCATCGCGCCTTTCCGCAGCATGGCGCAGTACATCGTGGACAAGGGCATCCACTGCGACATCGTCCTGCTGCACTCCGCCAGGCGCGCGGACGATGTGCTTTTTGCCGACACGTTCCAGAAGGCGAGCCCTCTGGGCATGCGGACCGTGCGCCTTCTGACAGACCGGGACGCTGTCCCTCCCGGCTGGAAGGGACGTGTGGGCCGCATTACCGCGGAGGTCATCAAAGCGGAAGCGCCGGACTTCCAGCAGCGAACGTTTTACCTATCCGGCTCGCAGCAGATGGTCCGGGATATGGAGGCCGCCTTGCGCAGTCTCAGCGTGCCCCGGCGCCGGATACGGACGGACTACTTCGACGGTTCCGTAGACGCCTAAGGCCCCCTGGCGGGAATGTTTTGGCCCTGAATGGCCCCCCGCAGCCGCCTTGTGCGACAATAGGGGCGTGACGGCTTTGCGCGAAACGCCCTTCGGAAAGAGACTGCGAGCGGCGACGTATGCTGCTGAAGCTGCTGTTCGCGCTGCTTACCGTCGGACTCTTTTCCTGTACTCCCCATCCCGCATCCGCGCCGGTTGATGAAAGCGGCGCTGCCCCAAGCCCGGTGCTGGGCCCTGGCTCTCCAACCCGGGGAGTGCCGGTGGCTACTCCGGTCCCCTCTCAGGGCGCAGCTATTGCGGGCCAAGTTGTAAAACAAGGCGGCATTCTTGTGCTGGCTAACCGGGGCGACCCTCCCGCCGGTTTTGACCCGCTGCGGACCAGCAGCATCGCTCTCCACCACGTCGCAGGCGCTCTTTTCGGCCCCGGGAACCTGGTCATGCGATGCCGGGAGAACATGTATCTTATTTGCCCGTACCTTGCTACAAGCTGGATAGCAAACGCCGGCTTTACCGAGTGGACGTTCACCTTGAGGAACGGAGTCTACTGGCACGACGGGACTCCTTTTTCTGCTGAAGACGCCAAGTTCTGGTTCGACCTGGCCTACTTCGGCGCTGAAGCGGGGGACAAAGTGCGAGCGCCCGCGTACTTCAAAGGCGAGCTGGGTGAAGTCGAGAAGGTGGAGGCGCTGGAGCAGAACAGGCTTCGGATAACCTTGCGTCACCGCAACCCTTATTTCCTAGACGTTCTTGCCAATCCCCGGTTCAAGATCGCCCACCCTCGCCATCTGATGCGGCCCCGCATGCAGCAGGGAGATGTGAGCCTTGGCCCCCTGGATGTCGGCCTTGCCGGCCTGGGGCCGTTCAAACTAGAGAAATACGAGCCGGGGAGCGTCGTCCGGCTGCGCCGCTTCGACCGCTACTGGGAGGCGGGAGAGGACGGCGGCGCGCTCCCCTACTTGGATGGCATTGATTACGTGGTCATGCCTGACCCGTTTGCCATGGACGTGGCGTTTCGTACGGGCCGGCTCGATGGTGGAGCGCGTGGCCAGGGACACTACCTCACCGCCGAGCGGAAGCAGGGCTACGTCAAGGACTTGGGCGGCGACGTCTTCTTTGCCGAGATGGAAGGAGGCGCTTTCCGGTTGGCCTTCAATGTTCTGAAACAAGGCCCCTGGCAGGAGCCGCGAGTGCGCAGGGCAATGGCCCTTTCGATAGACAAACGGGCGGCCATTCCGTCGGCGCTGGGCGGTTTTGGCTGGACTTCGCCCGACTTGGGGCCGCCCAGCATCCCCACTCCAAGGCAGTTCGTCAACTGGCCGAAGTTCGACCTGGACCCGCTGGAAGAGAAGCGGGCTGAAGCGAAACGGCTGATGGCTGGGGCCGGGTATGCCGAAGGGTTCTCTATGGGACACCTGTGCCGCGCGCTGAATCCCGCGCCGTGCGAGTTCCTCAAAGCCCAGCTCGGCGGTATTGGCGTGGACCTCAAGCTGCAAATTGTGGACGAAGGGGAGTGGAATAGGGCTCGGGTCAGCCTCGACTACGACAGCCAGGAGGGACGCCTGGAGCCGTCGCCGATACCGGAGGGGACGGAGGCTGTCTACGGCCGCTACAGCAGCAACCCCGACGCCTATGCCAAGCACGAGGACCCAAGGCTGGACGAACTCTACCTGCGTCTGAGAGACGCCCTCACGTTCGATGACCGGGTCAGGGTCTGGCGTGAGATAGAGCACTACCTTTTCGTTGAGCAAACGTATGTCATACCCATCGCCGAATCAATCAATGTGACGCCATACCGCACGTACGTCAAAGGTCTCGCCATACCCACAGAGGACGGCCACACCAACACGGACTTTGCCACAACGTGGATAGAAAAGAGGCAAGGGGCCAAGTAGCGAAGGCAATGGAAGGCCCGCGCGAAGGCGCTCCCCTCACGCCGTCAAAGTGATGCGCAGATACCTGGCATGGAGACTCGCCCTCTTCGCTCCGACAGTCCTGGCAGCGTCTCTTGCGGTGTTTCTCGTGATGCGCGCGCTGCCCGGCGACATCGTCCTTGTCATCGCGGGAGACGCCGCCGTGAGTCCCCTGGTAAGGGAAACGCTGCGGGAGGAGCTTGGCCTTAACGACCCTCTTCACGTCCAGTACGGCAGGTGGCTGTGGAGCATGGTCAACGGCGAGTTTGGGGGCCGATCGCTGGAGACCAGGGAGCCTATCCGCGCCATTGTCGGAAGGCAACTCCCGGTCACGCTGCTGCTCGCGGCATACACGCTGCTGCTGTCAGTCGTTGTCTCGGCGCCTCTGGGTGTCGCCGCCGCGGCATGGCACAACCGGTGGCCGGACCGCGTCATTCGAATAGCAACCCTCGGCGGGATCGCTCTCCCCAGCCTCTGGGTGGCCATCATGGTCCTGCTGGCGCTTCTGCTTGTCTTTCGCTGGTCGCCGCCGGTGATCTATTCCTCACCCTGGGCCGACCCGCGGACACATCTGCAGATGGCGGTCTGGCCTACCCTGGTCCTCTCTTGGGAGTACGGCGCCCATCTTGTTCGAGTGACGCGCTCCAGCATGTTGGAAGCGCTTGGCCAGCAGTATGTCGCAGCGGCGCGGGGAAAGGGGCTGCCCGAGCATCACGTCATCCTGCGGCACGCCCTCCCCAATGCGCTGGTCCCGTTTGTGACCATGCTTGGCTTGCAGTTCGGTGGCTTGCTCAGCGGGACGCTCATCCTGGAGACCATCTTCGGACTGCCGGGCGTTGGCAGGGGCCTCGTCCAGGCGGCTCTGGCCCGGGATTACCCTGTCGTCCAGAGCCTTGCAACCCTCTTCGTGTCCTTGTCCCTGGTTGTGAGCCTGGCAGTGGACGTTACCTATGCGCGAATAGACCCGCGCATCTCCCACTCCCCATGACTCATTTACCTGGCCATTCCGGCAAGCCATGAAACGCATTGACCACAACGGACCCACCCCCCAGCAGCCCTACGTGACCCGGGCCGCCGGCCGCGCCTGGGAAATCACAAAGGCGCGGCCCCTGGCCCTGTCCTGCACAGCCGTACTCCTCGTGATGGCCACGGCTGCGCTTCTCGCTGATTTCGTTGCGCCGCGAGACCCGCTTGCCCAGGACATAGCCGGCCGCCTGCTCCCGCCTGGGAACGACCACCTTTTCGGGACGGACGGGTTTGGGCGTGACGTTTTCAGCCGGGTAGTCCACGGAGCGCGCGCCTCGCTCTTTGTCTCGGCTCTCGCCGTGGGTATGGCCGCCGCCGCTGGAATCTGCTCCGGCATGTTTTCGGCCTACTGGGGAGGCAAGCTCGATCTGCTGCTCCAAAGAGCCGTGGACGTCTTGCTTGGCCTCCCGTACCTTGTGCTGGCCATCATCATGGTTGTCGCCCTGGGGCCTTCCTGGGTCTCAGTCGCCTTCGCCATCGCGCTTGCCCTGGCTCCCCAGATCGCCCGCCTGTCGAGGGCGAGCGCGCTTTCAACAAGGGAAGAACCCTACGTAGACGCGGCAAGGGCCATGGGGGCGAGCTCGTTTCACACCATTTGGAAGCACGTGCTGCCCAACAGCCTGCCGCCGGTACTGGCGCAGGTGTCGGGGTATTTCGGCACTGCCGTGGCCGCCGAGACCGCCCTGAGCTTCCTTGCCCTGGGAATCCCTCCGCCCTATCCTGCATGGGGGCGGATGCTGCAGGAAGGGGTACGCCAGTACTTCGAGGCGGCGCCTTGGGCAACGGTATTCCCCGGGCTGGCGCTCAGCGCCACGGTGGCCGGCGCCGCCCTGCTGGGCGAGGAGATCCGTGACCTTCTGGACCCGAGGCGCTCCCGAAGCCGTCGCGGTTGAGCATGCACGCCGAAGTAGAGGCGCAAGCCTGCGCCCCTACGACCAACGACTTTTCATCCGCTCATCCGCCTCTCGCTCCTCCGGCGGGGCCAAGCAGCGCGCCTTCCAGCCCCTCAGGAGTGATGACAACCGTCCTCGCCTCCAAGGAGCCGTCCTCGGCACGCTGGCCGGTTACCTGCACGCGGACGCCCGCCGACAGATCCGACGGCTTGCCCGTGGCCAGTGTCCGTATCTGCGTCGTTTCGCTGATCCTGGCGCTGAGCGGGCCCTGCGGCGTATTCACGGTGAGCACATCGCCCTCGACCTTCTCTACCGTGCCCGTGAGCCCGCGGCCCGCAATACCCCCGCCCCCGCCAAAGCCACCCTGCCCCCCCTGACTGCCCTGGAACTGCTGGCGAAGCTGGTCAAGCTGCTCCTGGGACAAGGGCGCTCCCTGCCCATCCTGGCCTCTGAACTGCTGGCGAAGCTGGTCGCGCTGCTCCGGCGTCAGAGGCCCACCCGTGCCTTGCGGCGCTGCCGGCGTTGGTGTGCTGGGAGATGGGATTGCGGCGACGTTGAGGTTCGACGCCTCCGCACGGCTCTTGCCCAGGGCAATGCCGCCTGCGAAGGCCCCGCCCACCGTGCCGCCCCACACCAGAACAACAAGAAGCAACACCACAAACGCGCTTGTCTTCATGAGAACACTCCTTACAGAGATGATTCCTGGCTATTCGTGCCGCAGCGCCTCGATGGGGCGCAACCTGGCGGCGCGCATGGCGGGATAAATGCCGAAGAACAGCCCGATAACCGCCGAGACCACCATAGCAAGCAGGGCAATATCACCGCTGAAGGCGGTAGTGAGCGTCTGGGTCCCCAAGGAGCGGCCGTTGATAACCTGCGACGCCCCCAGCCCCAGGGCAACGCCGGCGCCGCCGCCGGCCACAGTCAAAAGCGTGGCCTCGGTGAGAAACTGCAGCAGCACGTCCCGGCGCTTTGCGCCCATCGCCTTGCGTATCCCGATCTCCCGCGTGCGCTCCGTCACGGACACCAGCATGATGTTCATGACGCCGATCCCGCCCACAAGCAGGGATATGCCGGCGATGGCCCCCAGGAACACCACAAAGGTGTTTGTTGTCTCCTGCAAGGTCTCCAGGGCATCCTGCTGGCTGGAGATGGTGAAGTCGTCTTCACCGGTGATGCGATGCCGCAGGCGGAGGACTGTTGCCACTTGCTGCGTCGCTGCATCCATCTCGCCCTGGTCCACGGCCTGGAGGTTGATGGTCTGCACGGTGACGCCGCCCTGAGTGGTGCGCCTGTTTGCCAGCCGGAAGTAGGCGGTGGTGATGGGGACAAGGGCTTGGTCGTCCAAGTTGCCCAGGACGCTGCCGCCCTTGCTCTGCAGCACACCAATGACCGTAAACTCCCGCCCGTTGAGGCGCACCGTTTGGCCCACCGGGTCGCGGAAGCCGAAAAGCGTCTCCGCCACCCGCGCGCCGAGGACGACGACCAGGGCGCTATCCTGAACGTGGGTTGCGGTGATGAACTGGCCCGAGGCCACAGGGAAGTTGCGTACCCACTGGTACTCGGGCGTCACGCCGACAACACGGGTCGCCGTATTCTTTGTTCCCGCCCTCAACTGTGCAGTGGCCCCCAGCTCTGGCGCGACGGACGCCACCGCAGGGGAGAAGAGGGGATCAGCCAGGGCTTGGGCGTCCTCCAGTGTGAGTGTCGCCGAAGTGCCCAGGCCGGCGCTGACGCCGCCCTGCGTGTTGGACCCGGGGCGGATGAACAGCAGGTTCGTTCCCAGCCCCTCTATGCGGGAGGTGATGGACTTCTGCGCCCCCCGGCCAATGGACATGAGGGTGATGACCGCCGCCACGCCTATGACAATACCCAGCAACGTGAGGCCCGCCCGCAGCTTGTTTGCCCCCATGGAGTCCAGGGCAGTCCGGAGGACTGAGGCGATGGTCATGGCGTGCTTCTCCCTGCCATTGCGCTGGGGACCTTCGCCTCGTGGACAACTGGCTGGTCCCTGACCACCTGGCCGTCCAGCATAGCGATGACCCGCCGGGTGTGGGCCGCGATGTCCGGCTCGTGGGTCACGACGATGACCGTGAGGCCCTCCTCTTCGTTAAGCTGCTTCAGCAGCGACATGATCTCCATGCTGGAGGCGCTGTCCAGGTTGCCTGTGGGTTCATCTGCCAGAAGAATAGAGGGGTTTTTCACCAGCGCCCGCGCAATGCCCACGCGCTGCTGCTGGCCGCCGGAAAGCTCGGTGGGCTTGTGGGCCATGCGATCGGCAAGCCCAACTCTGGTAAGGGCCTCCTTTGCCCGGCGCGACCTGTTCTTGCCGTCGCCGTACAGCATAGGCAGCTCCACGTTTGCCAGCGCCGTTGCCCTTGGCAAGAGGTTGTAGGTTTGGAAGACGAAGCCAATTTTCCTGGAGCGAATGGCCGCCAGCGTGTCGTCGCCCAGTTGCCCCACCTCTTCGCTGTCCAGCAGATAGCGGCCGGAGGTGGGCGTGTCCAGGCAGCCCAGGATGTTCATGAGGGTTGACTTGCCGGAGCCGGAGGGCCCCATGATGGCGACCATTTCTCCCCTGGCGATGGACAGGGTGACGCCGCGCAGGGCGTGGACTTCCACCTTGCCCATGCGATAGGTCTTGGCGATCGCTTCGAGTTGAATTACCTGTTCCTGTGTTGTCATGCGCAAACGTGCCTGTGGTCTGCCTTGCCAGTATGAGGATGTAGGAGCAACCTGTCGTCCTCCCTTGGGTCCCGACGCGCGTCGGGGCATGTGCGACTCTAAGAACGTTACCTGTTCGTGTTGCCGGCACCCTGGCGCTGGCCGCCCTGGCCGCCTGTAAACCCCTGCCCTCCGCCGCCAACGCCGGTAAGTCCCGCAAGTCCTCCCGCGCCGCCGAAACCTCCTTGCCCAGGCCGCACGTTGATCTGCCCCGTCGTGGTCACCTGCGCCGTCTCCATCAGTATCCTGTCATCCTGGCCCAGGCCCGCCGTCACCGCCACCCAGAAGTCGTCGCTGTTGCCCAGGGTCACCGGCTGCTCTTCCAGCTTGCCGCCTTTCATGAGCTTCACCGTTGGCTGCTGAAAGCTGCCGTACACGGCCTGGGTGGGTATGAGCAGCACGCCCTTGTCCTCCCTGATGACGATGTCCGCCGTGGCGCTGAGACCCTCCCGCAGTTGCACGCCTTCGGGTACTTGAAGCTGCACGCGGATGGGATAGCTCACCACGCCCTGCTGAGTGCGCGCCGCCGAAGCGATGCTGGATACCGTGCCCGCCAGCGTCTGGCCCGGCAGTGCATCCATGGTGATCACCACCTGGGCGCCTTCCTTCACAAACAGGACGTCAATCTCGTCAACCACGCCGTCCATCTCTACGACCGTGGTATCCGCCACCTCCATAGCAGCAGTGTTGGCGTTGACGGTCTGGCCGGCCTCGATAGTAACCGCAGTGACCACACCCTTGATGGGCGCTTTCAGCGTTGCGCCTTCCAGCCGCTGCAACGCGGCATCCAGCGCTGCCTGCGCCGCCGCTATATCTTTCTGGCGCAGCTCGACGTCCAGGGGGTCGGGAGCTTCCAACACTTCGGCCAGGTCCGCCTCCGCTTTCTCCAGGTTGGCCTGGGCTACCGTCACCTGCTTCACCTTCACGTCCAACTCCAGCGGGTCAGGGCCTGCCTTGAGAGTAGCCATGCCGTCCTGGGCAGCTTTCAGGGCATCCTGCGCCTGTGTGATCGACCCGTCTTCCTTGGCCGTGGCTTTGTCCGCCTGATTTTTCAGAGCAACCTGAGCGTCCCTGGCCGCTTGAAGCGCATCCCAGGCATCCTCCATCTCCTTCATGATGCAGACGTCGCCTTTGGGAAGAAGCGATCCTACAC